>NZ_LOWY01000024.1:0-812 GCF_001524185.1 Burkholderia sp. FL-7-2-10-S1-D7
CACGGCTCGCCGGTGAACATGTCGGGCAAGTGGTTCAACGTCGTGAGCTACGGCCTGAACGAAAACGAAGACATCGACTACGACGCAGCAGAGCAACTGGCGAACGAACACAAGCCGAAGCTGATCGTCGCGGGCGCGTCGGCATTCGCGCTGAAGATCGACTTCGAGCGTCTGGCGAAGATCGCGAAGTCGGTCGGTGCGTACCTGATGGTCGACATGGCGCACTACGCGGGGCTGATCGCGGCGGGCGTGTACCCGAACCCGGTGCCGCACGCGGACTTCGTGACGACGACGACGCACAAGAGCCTGCGCGGCCCGCGCGGCGGCGTGATCCTGATGAAGTCGGAATACGAGAAGCAGATCAACTCGGCGATCTTCCCGGGCATCCAGGGCGGCCCGCTGATGCACGTGATCGCGGCGAAGGCGGTGGCGTTCAAGGAAGCGCTGTCGCCGGAGTTCAAGGCTTACCAGGAGAAGGTGGTCGAGAACGCACGCGTGCTGGCTGAAACGCTGGTCAAGCGCGGGCTGCGGATCGTGTCGGGCCGTACGGAAAGCCACGTGATGCTGGTGGACCTGCGCGCGAAGAAGATCACGGGCAAGGCGGCGGAAGCGGCGTTGGGCGCGGCACACATCACGGTGAACAAGAACGCGATCCCGAACGATCCGGAAAAGCCGTTCGTGACGAGCGGGATCCGTCTGGGTTCGCCGGCGATGACGACGCGCGGCTTCGGCCCGGCGGAAGCGGAGCAGGTCGGCAACCTGATCGCCGACGTGCTCGAGAACCCGGAAGACGCAGCGACGATCGAGCGCGT
>NZ_LOWY01000025.1:0-4981 GCF_001524185.1 Burkholderia sp. FL-7-2-10-S1-D7
ACGCGACGTCGGGCACGAGCCCGATGACGGGCGAGTCGCAGACGGGCGCGTATGTCGGGATGATGCATACGTTCTGATCAAACATACGCCGGCGCACGGGTCTCGTGGTTTCGTACGCCGCGTACCCTGCGATTGCATCTTCAGTCACGGCTTCGATACCACGACATACGCGTTCCCATGCGGAACGTCCTCACTGCTCCTCGCTGCCTCGGTTCGCCGAGGTTTTTCCATCGACGGCCATTCTTGTTCGGCCTGTCACCAGTCACTCCCCTCTTGGTAAGGTCATGTCATGAAGAAATTCAACACTCGAGACGACGGGCTTGCGGCTTCGTGGTGCCGGCGTGCGCCGGCTATGGTCGGAGCACTCGCATTGTTCGGCATGGTTGCAAGTGGACCGACCGCGGCAGCAGATTGGGTCTTCGCCGGACAGGGTGTCGACAACACGCGCACCGCGCCCGACGAGCACATTATCGGTGTCGACAACGTTTCTCGGCTCGCGCCGCGCTGGACGCTGGATACCGACGGTAACGTTTCGGCCACGCCGACCGTAGCGAACGGCACCGTATATGTACCTGACTTCGGCGGCTCGCTGTGGGCGGTCGATGCTGCCAGTGGCAAGGTGAAGTGGAAGAAGAAGATCTCCGAATACAGCGGCATCGGAAATGATGCCTCGCGCACCAGCCCTGCATACTGGGAAGGCACGCTGATCTTCGGTCAGGGTACGCAGATCGCGAACAATCCGACCGGAGCGTTCATACTGGCTGCCAAGGCCGAGGATGGCGCGCCGCTCTGGCGGACCAAGGTGGATGCGGACCCGACCGCGATCATCACGCAATCGCCGATCGTCGATCGAGGCGTGGTGTATGTCGGCCTCTCGTCGCGTGCCGAAGCACTCAAGGACAAGCCGACATATCGCGGTGCAGTGGTTGCGCTCGATGCCAAGACCGGAAAAATTCGGTGGAAGACCTACATGGTCCCGAAGGGTTACACCGGCGGGTCGGTGTGGGGCAACACGGCCGCGGTCAATCATGAAACCGGCCTGCTCTACGTGACCACCGGCAACAACTTCTCGGTGCCGCCGGGCCATTGCCGTTATCCGACACAGAAGAACTGCAAATCCGATACGCCGGACAACATGATCGACAGCTTTGTCGCGCTTGATCTGAAGACCGGCAAGGTGGTCTGGCACAGCCGTACCCTGGCGGCCGACATGTCGACCAACTACGATCACGAAGATGGTCCGGACTACGATTTCGGCTCCGGGCCCAACCTGTTCAAGGCGACCATCAACGGGAAGGAGAGAACGTTGGTGGGCGCGGGCGCGAAGAGCGGCGTGTACTGGGCGCTCGATCCCAAGACCGGCAAGGTGATTTGGCATACCCAGGTCGGCCCGGGCAGCCTGCTGGGCGGCGTGATGTGGGGTACGGCCGCGGATGGCAAGCGCATCTACGTTTCGATCGGCAATCTGAATGGAGAATCGATCGATGTCGACAACGGTCCGAACGGTGCGAAGACAACCAAGGGCGGAATCTGGGCGGCGGTTGATGCGGCCACCGGCAAGGTTCTGTGGCGCACGGCGGACCCGCAGGGCAAGATGGACACGGTCGCGATGTCGGCTGCAAATGGTGTGGTTTACGCCGGGTCGCTGGCCGGCACGGGCACCAGCATGTATGCGCTCGATGCGGCTACCGGCGCGATCAAGTGGAGCCATGCGAATAACGGTGCGGTCGTGTCGGGTGCCGCCATCGTCGACGGATCGGTCTACTGGGGTGCCGGCTATCACACCAAGGTGCTCGGCCTGCCATATGACGGCAGCAGTCACAAGCTATACGCCTTCGGGCTCGCTGCGAAACAGTGAGAGGTGAACAGCCGGTTACGTGCGTGACCGGCTGTGTTCGACGGTTGCTTGACCCTTTAAGGAGGCGCCTGATGGCACCTCCCGATTGGCATGAGACGGCGGCCAGCCGGATGCATGTCGACAGCGGCACAAATGTGCATTCCGGGCGCGATGCGACGCCGGGCAGCCGTCCGATGCCGTTCCGGGCTCCCCCTCTTCGCGCGAGTGCGATCATCGATGCGCGGTGTCGGCCGGGCGCGAGTAGCACGCATTGCTAAGCCGGTCGTGGTGAACGATGCGATGTCGAATGCGGTGTCGTGCAACGGCATGATGGAGGCCGTTGTCAACGTCGGCGCCCGCGGAGACTTCGACGACGTCGGATTATTGCGTCGCAGTTCGTGCGGAATGAACCGATCGATGTTGCAATTTCTCTTCGAGCGATGTGGAATTCCCTCGCCGACTCTTCGGGTCTCCAGCGATGAATTTTCTGAAAAATTCAGCCTATAAATAGACGAGATGTCCACTTTCGGCTCTATACCTGTCTTTTATAGAGTATTGATTCGCGTGATTTGATAATCGTAACTACTCGTTCTCCACACGGGAGTGTTGGCAAGGGTTGCTTACGCAACATCTGTATGAAGAGAGTCGCAACCGCATGCTTTTCCACCATTAAAGCGCCGCTTTCGTGTGCGGAATTAATATTTCGTGTATGTGAAAAGGTGAGGGAAAAGTGTGATAAATGATCGGTGTATTCCGCGAATTGGATCGATTCTGTTTTTGGGGTGTACGGGTGTGTATTTTATGTATTAAATGAGGTCGGCCGATGGAATTTCGGTCCGACGCATCAAGGTAGGTTGACTCCCGAATTTGCTCCAAAGTCAGATTTCTGTCATTCGTCACTGGACTCCATGTGCCATGAGCAATTCCAAGCTTGAAGTACTTACTCCGCAGAACAGCCAGTTGATCTTCATCGACCAGCAGCCGCAGATGGCATTCGGTGTGCAGTCGATCGATCGCCAGACGTTGAAGAACAACGTCGTTGGGCTCGCCAAGGCCGCGAAGGCATTCAACATCCCGACCACGATCACGACCGTCGAAAGCGACAGCTTCTCGGGTTACACCTATCCCGAGTTGCTCGACGTGTTCCCGAATCAGAAGACGCTCGAGCGCACGTCGATGAACTCGTGGGACGACCAGAAGGTGCGCGACGCGCTCGCCGCGAATGGTCGCAAGAAGGTCGTCGTGTCGGGGCTCTGGACGGAAGTCTGCAATACCACGTTCGCGCTCAGCGCGATGCTCGAAGGTGACTACGAGATCTACATGGTGGCCGACGCGTCGGGCGGCACGTCGAAGGACGCGCACGACTTCGCGATGCAGCGGATGATCCAGGCCGGTGTCGTGCCCGTCACCTGGCAGCAGGTCGTGCTCGAGTGGCAGCGTGACTGGGCACACCGCGAGACGTATGACGCGGTGATGGCGATCGCAAAGGAGCATTCCGGCGCATACGGCATGGGCGTCGACTACGCGTACACGATGGTCCACAAGGCACCGCAGCGTACCGCGACGCCACACGAGTCGATTCCGACCGTGCCGGCGAAGTAACGGGCCGCCGGTCGTGGCGCCCTCAGGCAGCAGGCAGCGCCCACGGCGCGTGCGAGAAGTGTTCCGCGAGGAAGTCAAGCAGTACCGTCACGCGCGCGGCGCGCAGCGTACCGGGCGGTGTGACGAGGTTTACGTCGATGTCGGCGATCTTCCAGTCGTGCATCACTTCTTCGAGTTCGCCGCGCTGTAGTTCGTCCCGCACGAGGAACTCGGGTTGGAGTGCCAGGCCGTTTCCGTCGATCAACGCGGGCAAGATCACGTCGGAGTTGTTCGTGCGGATGCGGCCTTGCACAGGTACGCCGAATTCTATGCTTGATGAAATGTGATGAAAGCGCCAGTACTCGGGTGTCGGCAGGTTCGTGTAGATGACGCACATGTGATGTTCGAGGTCACGCGGATGCGAGGGGCGACCGCGCTGGTCGAGATACGCGGGCGATGCGACGAGCGGGCGGCGCACCGCGCACAGCTTGCGCGAGCGCAGCGACGAATCGCTGAGCTCGGCGATGCGGATTGCGACGTCGAAGCCGCCGGACACGATGTCGACGATGTGATCGGTCAGCACGAGATCGATGTCGATACGCGGATAGCGCTCGAGAAACGTGGGCAGCAGCGGCGACAGATGGCGCAGCCCAAACGACATCGGTGCGTTCACGCGCACGAGGCCATGCGCTTCGAGCGCTTGCGCCGACGCTTCGCTTTCGATCAGTTCCGCATCGGCGAGCAGGCGACTCACGCGGTCGCGCAGCAGTTCGCCGGTGGGCGTGAGAGACAGCTTGCGCGACGTGCGGTACAGCAGCATCTCGCCGAGGCGCTTTTCGAGGCGTGCGATCGCTTTCGATACGGTCGGCTGCGACAGGCCGAGCGTGTCGGCGGCTTTCGCGAACGAACCCGTCTCCGCGACACGCGCAAAGATGGCCCAAGCTTCGAGATCAGGAATGTTTTGCATTGTTTGGAAGAGTGGTAGGAGTGCGAAGTAAGTATGACGGCGGCGAATCGATCGGCCGTTGCGATGCGGATCATTCTAATCCGGCCGGGAATAAAATTCGTTATGGAATCTTATCTATTATCACTGGCTGCCGGCGTGCTGATCGGCGTCGTGTACAGCGTGATCAGGGTGCGCTCGCCTGCGCCGCCGCTAATCGCGCTGATCGGCCTTGCCGGCATGTTGATCGGCGCACAGGCCGTCGGCCCTATTCGTCACTGGCTCGGTTTCTGACCACATCAAGGACATACCATGAGCGCAACCGATACTCAACCGGATCTCATCCTGCACAACGGGCGCATCACGACACTCGATCGAGCGAACCCCGTCGCGACTGCCGTCGCGATCAAGGACGGCCGCTTCGTCGCTGTCGGCAGCGAAGCGGACGTCATGCCGCTCGCGGGCCGCACGACGAAGGTAGTCGATCTCGACGGGCGGCCGGTGCTGCCGGGCCTGATCGACAACCACTGCCACGTGATTCGTGGCGGCCTGAACTACAACCTTGAGCTGCGCTGGGACGGCGTGCCGTCGCTCGCGGTCGCGATGGACATGCTCAAGCG
>NZ_LOWY01000026.1:0-1175 GCF_001524185.1 Burkholderia sp. FL-7-2-10-S1-D7
CGTTCGACCGCGAGCGCGACGCCCATCCCGCCGCCGATGCACAGCGACGCCAGCCCGCGCTTCGCATCGCGCTTGACCATCTCGTGCAGCAGCGTCACCAGGATCCGGCAGCCCGACGCGCCGATCGGGTGACCGATCGCGATCGCCCCGCCGTTCACGTTCACCTTCGACGTGTCCCAGCCCATCTGCTTGTGCACCGCCAGCGCCTGCGCCGCGAATGCCTCGTTGATTTCCATCAGGTCCAGGTCGCCCGGCGTCCAGCCCGCACGCTCCAGGCAGCGGCGCGAGGCCGGCACCGGACCCATGCCCATCACGCTCGGATCCACACCCGCGTTCGCGTATGCCTTGATCCGCGCCAGCGGCGTCAGGCCGAGCGCCGCCGCCTTCTGCGCCGACATCACCAGCACCGCCGCCGCGCCGTCATTCAGCCCCGACGCGTTCGCCGCCGTCACCGAGCCGTCCTTCGAGAATGCCGGCTTCAGCCCCGCCAGCGATTCCGCCGTCACGCCGTGACGCACGAACTCGTCGGTCGCGAACTGCAGCGGCTCGCCCTTGCGCTGCGGAATCGACACCGGCACGATCTCGGCATCGAAGCGGCCGGCCTTCTGCGCAGCTTCCGCCTTGTTCTGCGACAGCGCCGCGAACGCGTCCTGCTCCTCGCGCGTGATCCCGTATTCCTTCGCGACGTTCTCCGCCGTGATGCCCATGTGGTACTGGTTGTATACGTCCCACAGGCCGTCCACGATCATCGTGTCGACCAGCTTCGCGTCACCCATCCGGAACCCGTCGCGCGAGCCCAGCAGCACGTGCGGCGCCGCGCTCATGTTTTCCTGGCCGCCCGCGATCACAATGTCCGCGTCGCCCGCCATGATCGCGTTCGCCGCCAGCATCACGGCCTTCAGGCCCGAGCCGCACACCTTGTTGATCGTCATGCCCGGCACCGCGGTCGGCAGGCCGGCCTTGATCAGCGATTGGCGCGCCGGGTTCTGCCCCGAGCCCGCCGCCAGCACCTGGCCCATGATCACTTCGCTCACCTGCTCGGGCTTCACGCCCGAACGCTCCAGCACCGCGCGAATCACCGTCGCCCCCAGCTCCGGTGCCGCGATCTTCGCGAGCGAACCGCCGAATTTGCCGACCGCGGTCCGCGCGGCCGATACGATCACTACGTCCGTCAT
>NZ_LOWY01000027.1:0-47410 GCF_001524185.1 Burkholderia sp. FL-7-2-10-S1-D7
ACGCACACGTGCGTCGTATCGTACTGCGGACCGACGGCAACCGTGGGCGCGACGGCGGGCGGCACCGGCGGTTTCGCGAACGCGGCAGGCGCGGCGACGAGGCCGCTGGCAACCGCAAGCGCCAGCAACGCGGAACGAAGGATTTTCATGACGGGTGTCCTTGTTGTTTCATCAAATGGTGCAGCGGCTCGAGCGATCCCGGTCACCCGAGGCCGTCGCCGGCCGGTTGCCGAGCATCGTCGAGCAGGGTCGCGAGCACGAGTGCCGCGATCAGCCCAAGATGCTCGAAAAAGCTGTTGAGCGCCATGAAATGTTCGGCGCCCGAGCGGTTCCAGAAATCGTTCGCCACGACCATCGCGACGAAGCGGCCCGCGGTGATCGCCACTGCGGTCGCAGACGGGTTTGCGCGGTCGAGCGTCGAGAACCTTCCGTCGTGAAGGATCAGATCCGGTTGGGACTCGGTTGCGCTCATCAATATGTCCTCGATGCAATCAGAAACCGAGCCAGTGACGGACCGGTGCGACGGCCGCCACGCCGATCAGCATGCCGGCCAGCCCGACCAGCGCGATCAACGGCGGTGCGGGCGAGCGCACCTTGATCACGCTGTACACGACGCCGACCAGCACGCCCGCGCCCAATGAAGCCAGATACGATTCCATGCGCCCTTCCCGACTGAATTAGAATGTGCCGCATTGCCGCCCGGACGCCGTGCGACGGCGGCACGAACCGTTGCCGCCCCGTCCGCTTCACTTCGCCGCCACGCTCTCCAGCCATGCAACATCTTCCCGATCTCGAAGCCTGGGCCATCTTCGCGCGCGTCGCCGAGACCGGTTCGTTCGCCAAGGCCGCCGACCTGCTCGGCATCTCGCAACCGACGGTGTCGAAAGCGATCGCACGCCTCGAAAAGCGCCTCGGCGCGATGCTGCTGTACCGCACGTCGCGCAAGCTGTCGCTCACACCGACCGGCGAACTGCTGCGCGATCGCGCGATCCGGCTGCTCGCCGACGCCGAGCTGATCGAGGGCGAGGCATCCGCGCACGCGCTCGAACCGCACGGCCTCGTGCGCGTGAACGCGCCGATGTCGTTCGGGCTGCGCCACCTGGCGCCGGTACTGCCCGCGTTTCTCGAACGCTACCCGCGCGTCGACATCGACCTCGTGCTGACCGACCACTTCGTCGACATCGTGTCGGGCGGTTTCGACGTCGCGATCCGGATCGCCGAGCTGAACGATTCCTCGCTGCGGGCGCGTCGTCTCTGCGCGGTGCGTCGGCCGCTCGTCGCATCGCCTGCGTATCTCGACCGGCATGGCCGGCCGACCCATCCGAGCGAACTCGACCAGCACGTGTGCCTGACCTACACGAACATCCCGACGCCCGACTACTGGCGCTTTCGCCACGCCGCGTCGAACGACGAAATCGGCATACCCGTGCGCGGCCGCATCCGCACCAACAACGCCGACGTCATAGTCCCCGCGCTGCTTGCAGGCCACGGTCTCGCGCTGCAGCCGACGTTCCTGGTGTGGGATGCGCTGCAAAGCGGCGAGATCGAGGAAGTCATGCACGACTGGAAAATCGCCGACATCAACGTCAATCTCGTCACGCCACCCGGCATGCTGCGTGCCGCGCGCGTAACGGCACTGCTCGACTTCCTCGTCGAACATCTGTCGCACGCGCCGTGGGCACTGCCGCCCGTCTGAACGGGCGGCCCGCGCCCGTTACTTCGCCGGCACGGCCGGGATCGACTCGTGCGGCGTCGCGGTGCGCGGCGCGGCCTTGTGGACCATCGTGTACGCGTAGTCGACGCCCATGCCGTACGCACCCGAATGCTCCTTCGCGATCGCCATCACGGCGTCATACGTCTCGCGGCGTGCCCAGTCGCGCTGCCACTCGAGCGCGACCTGCTGCCAGGTGACGGGCACGACACCGGCCTGGATCATCCGCTGCATCGCGAAGTCGTGCGCGTCCTTCGACGTGCCGCCCGACGCGTCGGCCACCATATAGATCTCGTAGTCGCCTTCGAGCATCGCGCAGAGCGCGAACGTCGTATTGCAGACTTCCGTCCAAAGGCCCGAGACGACCACCTTCTTGCGACCATTCTCGGCCAGCGCATCGCGCACCTTCTGGTCGTCCCACGAGTTCATCGACGTGCGTTCGAGCGTCTTCTGGTTCGGGAACACGTCGAGCAGTTCGGGATAGGTGTAACCCGAGAAGCTGTCGCTTTCGACGGTCGTGATCGTGGTCGGGATGTTGAACGCCTTCGCGGCCTTGGCGAGCCCGACGACGTTGTTCTTCAACGTCTGGCGATCGATCGACTGCACGCCGAATGCCATCTGCGGCTGCTGGTCGATGAAGATCAACTGGCTGTTCTGGGGGGTGAGGACTTCAAGCTTCGGGTTGCGCATGGCGCGAATCATCCTTTGAACAGGAATCGTGGGAGGCTTGCCTCGATCGGAAACCGAGAGGAGCCGGCTGTGCGTTACCCCGGATCTGCGTCTTCCGGTTGCAGGCATTTAATCGGAAAAGCCGCGGCTCAAACACCCAAGAAATGGAATCGATCGAATTCCGAAAGAAGGGGCTCATCAAGGGCTATCCGCCCTTTTGTTCCACACGTAAACCCGATACGCTTCCAGCACGTTGAAGGCGCGCCCTTCGCCCCCCGATCAGCCTATCACGAGCGATTTTCATCATGAAACCGTATTTTCTGTCGCTGTTCGCAGGCATCCTCGCCGGTGTCATCTACGGCGCGCTCGGCGTGAATTCTCCGGCGCCGCCGATCATCGCGCTCCTCGGCCTGCTCGGCATGCTGGCCGGCGAGCAGATCCTGCCGCTCGCGCGCCGGATGCTGTCCGGCTACCGGCTGAATACCGCGTGGCGCGATGCGCAATGCAGCCAGCACATGTTCGGCACGCTGCCGGGCGGCGCCGCGAACGACCGTAAACCGTCGTGATGCAAGGCTCATGACCAACGTCGAACTGTTTCATTACCTGCTGCTGTTGATCTGCGGTGCGGGCGCGCTCACGTGGCTCGCGGAGCGGATCTCGATTCCACCTGCCGTCGTGCTGCTGCTCGGCGGCTGCGTGGTGGCCGTCGCCGGCAAGCGCGTGCCCGACATGGACCCGGCGCTGCTGCTTGCGGCCGTGTTGCCGCCGCTGCTGATGTCGAGCGGCTTCTATACGGCATGGAAGGAATTCCGGCACGAGCTCGGATCGATCGCGTCGCTCGCGCTCGGTGCGGTGGCGTTCACGACGGTTGCGGTCGCGCTCGCCGTGCATGCGGTCAATCCGGCGCTGCCGTGGGCCGCGTGTTTCACGCTCGGCGCGATCGTGTCGCCGCCCGACGCGGTCGCCGCGAAGGCGATCCTGCAGCGCCATCCGCTGCCCGCCCGGCTCGTCGCGGTGCTCGAAGGCGAAAGCCTCGTCAACGATGCGTCGGGCCTGCTGCTGTATCAGATGGCCGTGTCGGCCGCGCTCGCCGTCACCATCACGACCGCGAGCGCCACCGGCCTGTTTTTCTCGCTCACGCTGATCGGCATCGCGGTCGGTCTCGCATGCGGTCATGCGATGTGCTGGGTGTTGCAGCGCCTGCGCGAGCCGATGCTCGGCATCGTCGTGACCTTCGCGATAGCGTGGGGCAGCTACGGGATCGCGGAAGCCGTGCACGGCTCGGGGGTGCTGTCGGTCGTGACCTGCGGCCTCGTGCTCGGCGTGCGCCAGCATCGCGTGTTCGACGCCGACATGCGGATCAAGGCGAAGGCGACCTGGGAAGCGATCGTCTTCGTGCTCGACGCGCTCGTGTTCATCCTGATCGGCCTCGCGCTGCACGCGATCCTCGCGCGCGTGAACCACGAAGGCGCGGTGCTGATGGCCGGCCTGCGCGTCGCGCTGCCGGCGACGGCCGCCGCGATCGCCGCGCGCGTCGTGTGGGTGTTCGTCGCGATGTGGCTGCCGGGCCGCCTGCGCGCGCCGCGCGCGGGCCACGCGCCGTGGTCGTGGCGCGAAGCCGTCGTGCTCGGCTGGTCCGGCATGCGCGGGGTCGTGAGCCTCGCGGCCGCGATCGCGCTGCCGAACGACTTCCCCGGGCGCGACCTGATCCTGTTCAGCACGTTCCTGCTGATCATCGCGACGCTGGTGGTGCAAGGCGGCACGCTCGCGCCGCTGATCCGCGTGCTGAAGCTGCGCCCGGCCGCGCGGCACACGATGTCCGAGCATGCGGCGCGCGCGTACACGTTCGGCGCGGCGCTCGCCGAACTCGATGCTCGCGAACAGCGCGGCCCGGGCCTCGAACGTGCATCGCTCGACCGGCTGCTGACCGAATACCGCAGCCGCGTCGCGTTCAACGAGCACGCGCACCGCGACGGCGCGCAACCGGCGGACGTACGCGCGCGGATGCTGCGCGTCGAGCTCGAGCTGGTCGGCGTGTCGCGCGACGCGCTGCTCGACCTGCATCGCGACGGCCGGGTCGACGACGCGGTGCTGCACCGCATAGAATCCGAGCTGGATTTCGAGGAACTGCGACTGCAGCGCCTGCTCGAACCGTGACGCCCGGCCATGCCTGGCCGGCCCGTCTCCCCTTTCCCCACATGGAATTGCAATGAGCGAACTATCCGTCGAAGCGAGCATCGGCTCCGTCGATTACCTGGTCCATTTCACCGACGGCGTGCATCAGTGGCGCGCCGACGAACCGGCGTCGCTCGGCGGCGGCGACACCGCACCGACACCCGTCGCGCTGCTGCTGTCGAGCCTCGGCGCCTGCACCGCGATCACCCTGAAGATGTACGCGCAACGCAAGGGCTGGCCGCTCGCCGAAGTCCACGTGAAGCTCGCGCACGAAGCGGGCAGCGCGGGCAGCACGATCATGCGCCGCATCACGCTCGACGGCGACCTGACCGACGAGCAGCGCGAGCGCCTGCTGCAGATCGCGAACGCGTGCCCGGTGCACAAGATCCTCACGCACCCGATCACGATCGATACGGCCATCGCCTGACTCACCGAAACCGGGAGACCCACCATGTCCGCATCGATCAAGACCCTGCTCACGCCGCGCGAGAGCGACATCGGCAACCTCGTCGTGCGGCGCGTGCTGCCCGCGCGCGCCGCGCGCCTCGTCGGTCCGTTCATCTTCTTCGACGAAATGGGGCCGGCCGTGCTGCCGGCCGGCAGCGGGATCGACGTGTTGCCGCATCCGCACATCGGCCTCGCGACCGTCACCTACCTGTTCGACGGCACGCTGATGCATCACGACAGCCTCGGCTTCCGGCAAAAGATCGTGCCCGGCGACGTGAACTGGATGACGGCCGGGCGCGGCATCGTCCACTCGGAGCGCTCGCCCGACGAGGACCGCCCGCATGAACAGCCCGTGCACGGGATCCAGACCTGGGTCGCGCTGCCGGTCGAGCACGAGGACACGGCGCCCGCGTTCGTGCATCACGCGGCCGACACGCTGCCGTCGTTCACGCGCGACGGCGCGAGCGTGCGCGTGATCGCGGGCACTGCATTCGGGCTCACGTCGCCCGTCGCCGTGTTCTCGCCGACGCTGTATGCGTATGCGGAATTCGCCGCGGGCGGGCAACTCGCGCTCGATGCCGAACACGACGAGCGCGGCGTGTATCTCGTCGACGGCGACCTCACGATCGACGGCACGCCGCTCGCAGCTGCGACGATGGCCGTGCTCGAACCCGGCGCGAACGTCGCGCTCGCCAGCGGGAACGGCGCGCGCGTCATGCTGCTCGGCGGTGCGCACCTGCCGGGCGAGCGGTTCATCGAATGGAACTTCGTGTCGAGCGAGCGCGCGAAAATCGAGGCGGCCCGCAACGCGTGGGCCGAGCAGACCTTCGGCAAGGTGCCCGGTGAGGAAAACGAGTGGACGCGCCAGCCGGCGCGCCGCGCGCAGTAGGCCGGCAGCAGTCGGCTCATCGATGCGACGCGGCCGGCTTTCACGCCGGCCGCGTCGCGTTTACCGCTTCAATCCCATCAGCTTCGCCAGCACCGGCCAGCGGTCGAGCGATTCGACGATCGCGCGCCGCGCCTGCTCGTCGACGTAGCGTGCCGGGTCCAGCGCGGGCAAGTGCCGCGCGAGGCCGAGCACGTCGTTCGGTTGCGACAGGCGATCGTCGTCGCCTTCGCCGATGTTTACTGTTCGTCGATCCATACGCCGTCCGGAGTCTTGACCGCATAGCCGGCGCTCGTCTGTATCGTCACCGTGCCTTCGTTCTCGCCGACCATCCGCGTGCGCGGCAGGTCGGCAGCATATTGTGCGAGCGTCGCGCCCGGCTTGAACGGGCTGTTCGACACGAGGTTCGACAGCAGCTGCGCGAGCGCGAGAAAGCTCGTCGGCTGGTCGATCACGGTCGTCGTGCCGTGATTCCCGGCGAATCCGACGAGCCGCACGCCGACCGGCCCGTGAACGATGCGCGGCGTCGGAATCTCGCGCAGGCCCGCGACCTGGTTCTTGTCGCCTCGCAGCGCGGCACCGTGCTCGGGCACGAACACGATCACCGCGCGCCGGCCCGATTGCGCGATCAGGTCGGCGAGCCGGTCGAAGTCGTTCATCAGCTTGGTCGCGCGCTGCGGATACGAATCGATGCTGGTCAGCGCGCTACCCGCCACGCGGTTGCCGTCGTGCAGGCTGATCGTGTTGTAGTACAGCGCGACCGGGCCCGGCACCGACGCGCGCTGCGCATACCAGTTCGCGAGCGTGCCGTAATCGTCCTTGATCGGCGAACCGTCGAACGCATGCATCGCGACCGGGGCGGCGGCGTTCGAGATCATCGGCGCGTCGGGCACGCCGATATTATCGTGAATGACCTGCAGGAAGTTGTCGAAGTGGCCGTCGTGGTTCAGCAGCGACTGCACCGTGTAGCCGGCGGACGCGAGCTGCGAGAACAGATAGCACTGCTGGGGGGCGGCCTTGTAGAGGTCCGCATGCGCTTCCTGCCCGCAGCTTGCGCGCAGCACGCGGATCGCGGCCGGCCCGCTGTAGCTCGCCGCCGTGCTGAAGTTGTTGAACAGGTAGTCGAAGTGACTCAGCATCGGGTGGTTGCGCACCTTCGCGGCGTCGAGGTCGTCCCACGACAGCGAGCAGACATGCAGCACGATCACGTCGAACTGCGCGGCCGAGTCGTTGCCGAGATGACCGAACGCGACCTGGCGCTGAGATTCCTGCGCGCGGAACGTCGCGAGCGCCGCATTGTGATCCTCGGGCTGGCCGGCGCGCCCGCCCGTCGCGTCGGCCTGCTGCGGAAGCGGCGCGACGACGCGCGCCATCAGCCCGTTGCCGGCCTGCCACAGCGGCATCACGATCAGCGCGGCCAGCACGAAGGTCGCGACACGCACCCAGCGGTTGACGACGAAATAGACGATCAGCACGCCCGCGACCGTCAGCACCAGCACCGGCGGCAACAGGCGCGGCAGCAGCTCCACCCAGTAGTCGAGGCGGAACGTGGCGACCTCGCGCGCGGCTTCGGCGAGGCGTGCGAGCGGCGGCGCATGCATTTCGCGCGCGAGAAGCGGCACCGCGATCGCGATCGCGACGAGCTGTCGCACGATGCGCCATGCGCGCCGCCGGATCGGCGCGCTCGCCGCGAGCGCCAGCGCGAACGCGAGGTTCGCGAGCCACAGCGGCTGCAGGTGGCCGGTCGCGAACAGCGCGAACTTCAGGATGAAATACAGATTCCAGAACGTCATCTAAACCACTCCGTGATGGGCGCCGCGTCAGTCGCGCGCCCGATCGAGCTTCGGCGCCAGCATCGACTGCACGCCGCGCGCCGCGCCTTTCCACATTCGTACGTAACCGTCCAGGCCCACGCGCAGCACTTCCTTCAGCCCGCGCAGCGGCGTGTCCGTGCGCGCGCCCGCGTGCCAGTCGAGCCACGCGTCCGCGCGGCCGAACGTGCACTGCACGAGCTGGCGCTCCTGCTCGAGCGTCAGCGCCTCGAAGCTCACGCCGACATGCGTCGGCGTCACACGGCTCACGCGCACCGGGAACGGGAACGGCCGGTCGCCACGCGTCACGCACACCGTCAGCGTGTCGCCGACCGCGAGCGGCAGCCCCGGCACCGCTTCGAGGCCGAGCCCGCCGGTCGAGTAGTCGCTGGTGAAACACGCGGCCGTCGACCCGTCGGCGAGCAGCAGCGTCGCCGGCACACGCATCGCGATCCGGTGGGTGACGCGCACCTGCTTGGTCTCGCGCGCGACGGCCAGCGCGGCGCCGAGCATCGCGAGGTTGTAGACGGTCCAGCCGAGCGTGATCAGGATCGTCGACGCCTCGTCGCCCTGGTCGGCCACGAGCCGCCACACGCCGGCCACGATCGCGAGCACGTTCAGCGCGAACAGCACGAGGTACGGCTTCGACGTCGACCAGTCGACGTAGCCTTCGTCGATCTTGCCGCCCTTGTCGGTCACGTTGAACTTGCCGTGCTTCGGGCTGAAGAACGCGACGGTGGTCGGCAGCGCGATGTACCACGCGAGCACGGATTCGTAGACTTCGGCCCAGAACGAGTGGCGATAGCGCCCCTGCATCCGCGAGTTGGCGACGTTCGCGAGCACCAGGTACGGGATCACGTAGCTCGCGAGCGCGATCGACGACGCATTGATGAAGTACAGGTGGAAGAACAGGTATGCGAGCGGGATCGTCAGGAACACGAGGCGCGGGATCCCGTAGAAGAAATGCAGCATCGCATTGCCGTAGCAGATCCGCTGGATGAAGCCGAGCCCGCGCCCGAGGAACGGATTGTCGATGCGGAAGATCTGCGCCATCCCGCGCGCCCAGCGCGTGCGCTGCTTCACGTGGCCCGCGAGGCTCTCGGTCGCGAGGCCGGCCGCCTGCACGGTCGGCAAGTATGCCGACGTGTAGCCGCGGCGATGCAGCTTGAGCGCGGTGTGCGCGTCCTCGGTCACGGTCTCGACCGCGACGCCGCCCACCTCCTCCAGCGCGCTGCGCTTGAGCACCGCGCACGATCCGCAGAAGAACGTCGCGTTCCACAGGTCGTTGCCCGACTGCACGAGCCCGTAGAACAGGTTGCCCTCGTTCGGGATCTCGCGGAACGTGCCGAGGTTGCGCTCGAACGGATCGGGCGAGAAGAAATGGTGCGGCGTCTGCACCAGCGCGCACTTCGAATCGCGCAGGAACACGCCCATCGTGGTCTGCAGGAACGAGCGCGTCGGCACGTGATCGCAGTCGAAGATCGCGATGTATTCGCCGTGCGTCTTCGGCAGCGCGCGGTTGATGTTGCCGGCCTTCGCGTGGCGATTGTCGTCGCGCGTCAGGTAGCCGATTCCCGCTTCCCGCGCGAACGCCTCGAACTCGGGGCGGCGGCCGTCGTCGAGCAGGTACACGCGCAGCTTGGCCGTCGGCCAGTCGATGCTCTGCGACGCGAACACGGTCGGCTTCACGACCGACAGCGGCTCATTGTAGGTCGGGATATAGATGTCGACGCTCGGCCAGCTGTCGGGATCGTCGGGCAACGGCACGATCGGCCGGTCGAGCGGCCATGCGGTCTGTATGAAGCCGAGCAGCAGGATCATCCACGTGTAGGCTTCGGCACCGTACAACAGGTAGCCGGCGAATGCCTCGACGGGGCTGCGGAAATCGAGCGTCTGGGTCGTGCGCCACCATATATAGCGGACCGTGGCGAGCAGCGCGAGCGACGCGAGCGCGAGGGTCGGCAGATGGCCCGGCAGGCGGCGCAGCGCCAGCGCCAGCACCGCGACGATCACGAAAAACGCGAACTGCGCGCCGGGCATCAGCGGCGACATCCCGGCCGCGGCCCACATCAGCGCACCGGCAATCAGCAGCAGCGGCGCAAGCCAGCGGTGCTGGCCGACGCCGTGCGCGCGCGCGTCGAGCCAGCCGCCCCAGCGCGCCCACGGCAGGCGCCCGAGGAGCGCGTCGAGGCGGGCGACGAGCGCGCGCGCCGCGACGTAGACCGGCACGACGAACGTGTCGAACCATGCGAGCGGATCGCGCGCGGGCCGCTCGTCGGCCGCGCGCGGAGCGCGCACGATCGCGCGCCACAGCCATTCGCGCGGGCTCAGCGGCTGCAGCACGCCCCACTCCTGCGCGAGCCGCAGGAAGACGACGCGCGCCCAGCGGCGCACGGGATCGGCCCGGCCGGGCGGCGGCGCATGGAAGAACAGCCGCACGAGCCAGTCGAGCAGCGTGCGCTGGGCCGGCAGCCCGATCCCGCGCGCGCACCAGTCGATCGCACGACGGGTCGCGGCGCGCCAGCGCGACGCGAACGCGGCCTTCATCGCCGCGCTCCCGTGCGGCCGGCCGCGGCGGCCGCGAGCCACGTGTCGACCCAGTTCGCGACGCCGTTCAGGTCGTGCGACGCCTGCGAATACGGCGCGTCGTCGAAGATCCAGGTGCCGCGCGCAAGCGTCTCGGGCACGGCTGCATCGACGTGAATCCGCTGTTCGAGCATCGACGCGGGCCCCGCGACCGCGCGCAGCATCGCGAGCGCATCGCGCTGCATGTCGCGCGCCGGGTTCAGCCGGTTCACGACGATCTGCAGGTCGCCGCCGCCGGCCCGCAACGCGCCGAGGCGCGCGGCGACCGTCGCGCACGCGGCCGGTTCGGGCGGCACGACGACGAGCGTCAGGTCGGCACGGCGAATCGCCTGCTCGGCCTGCGGCGACGGATAGCGCGCGGTGTCGATCAGCACGACACCGTCGGCCGGCAGCGCGATCTCGTCGAGCGCGCGCGACAGCCAGGCCGGATCGGCCGCGAGCCGTGCATCGCAGGCGGCGGCGCCCGCCGCGTCGACCTGCCCGTACGGCACGAACAGCACGCCATCGGCATTGCGCCACGTATGCGCGTGCCACGGCTCGGCGTCGCCAGCGTCACCGAGCAGGCTGTGCGCGAGCCCGTGCTCGGCCAGCGTATCGAGACCGAGCGTCGCGCCCATCAGGTTCTGCGCGTCGAACTCGACCGCGACGACGGGCCGGCCGCGGCGCGCGAGCAGCACCGCGAGCGCGCCCGCGAGCGTCGTGCGGCCCGCGCCGCCGGTCGTCGACGTGACGGCGATCGTCTTCATGGCGCGGCCTCGTCGGTACGGCCGGCTTCGGGCAACAGGCGCCCGCGCAGCGCGACCGGCACGAGTTCGCACGGCACCGCGTCGCGCCGGTGCAGCCCGCGCGGCGCATGAAAGCCGCGGCCGAGGCCCAGGTGCTGCGCGATGATCCACACCGGCACCGCGATCGCGATGCCGACAACGAATCCGATGACGAGTTCGGCGATCATGCGCCCTCCGGCTTGCGCAGCGGCATCGCACTGCGGGTGGCGCCGCGCGTGCGCGCGACGGGAAATTCGGCGGACCGTGCCCGCGCATCGGCGGCCGGCGTCGCGTCGTCGGCGTGCGGCGGCGCCTCGGCATGCTCGTCGACCGTCCCGGTCGCTGCGACTTCGGCGTCCGGTTCAGCGGGCGTCGCGACATCCCCCGCGCGTTCGACCGGCGCGCGCGCCGCACCGGCCGGCTTCACCGTCGCGAACAGGTCGCTGTAGTCGGCGATCGGCGCGCGCCGGTTCTCCGTCTTCAGCGCATCGAGCTCGGTGTCGATGCTGCCCTGCCCGAGACACACGACGCGATCGGACAGCGTATCGACCGGCACGTCGAAGATTCGTGCAAGCGCGTCATCGGCATCGGCCGGCTCGCACGCGAACAGGAACACGTACAGGTGTCCGGCATCGGCGGTCACGACATCGCCCGCGCGGCGCGGCCGACAGTGCCGCAGCGCATCGACGTGCGACACGCCGGGCAGCAGCGCGATCTTCGCGAGCGTATGCGGCAACGCGAGCACGGCGCCGCGATCGAGCACCGCGCGAATCCGCAGGCAGAAGGCGCCGACCGGCAGGTAGCCCAGCACCGAATCGCCGAGCGCGGCCGCGAGCGCCGCACGATAGTCGGCCGCGACGGGCCGCGCATAGAGCTGCCCGCGCAGCGCGTTCACGGCCGCGTGCATCCGCGACACCGGCAGGTCGCGCGCGACCACGCGGTTCGCGCCGACGCTCAGCACGAGCATCTCGAACTGCTGGCGCAGCACCTCGCCGCGTTCGACGACGGCGATCTTCAATGCGCCGCCGGATTGCCGCCGCAGCGTGTGAACGGCCGCGCACAGCGCCTCGAGCTGCGCGTGCGTGCGGAACGCCAGAACCGCGGTTGCAGCCTGCGCATGCGCACAGGCGGCGACGACCGCCGCGTTGTCGTCGACGATTTCCCAGCCGGCGGGTACGCGACTCGTTTCGTCGAGCACCGCGCGGCTGACGACGACGCGATCCTCGTCGGTCGCGAGCTTCATCTGACGCGACGGCTCGGCGGCGCCGCCGTCGACGATCGCCGCGAGCCGACCGCTCGGCGCGAAACGCAGCGGCCGCACTTCACCGGCCGCGAGCGTGTCGCCAACACGCCAGAAATCGACGACCCACAGCAGCTCGCCATGCGTGCGCTGCAGCTGCGAGACGCCCGAGCACACCCCGTGAAAGCCGCTGCGCGGCGCGCGATTCGCATCGCGCACGAGCGGCGGATCGTCGGTATCCGGGTCGGCGCCGGTGCGCACGATCTCCGGATCGACCAGCAGCACCAGCGCGATCCGGTGCGTGCGGCACCAGTCGGCGAGCGCGTGTGCCTCTTCCGCGAGCGCCGCCGGATCGTCCCAGCTGAACCAGCGCTGCGCGCCTTCGATGAAATACAGCGAGCGCGCACGAAAGCCGTAGCGCTTCATCGCGCGCAAGCCGCCGGTAAGCCGTGCGAACGGACCGGGCGCCGCACGGCGCGGCGCACCCGGTTCGCGCGCGGCATCGCCGCCGGCCGGCTCATGCGCGGGCGGCATCGCCAGCACGTTCAGGTTACGCGGCCAGCCGGCCGGCTGCGCGCCGCCCGCGAAACCGCGCGACTTCATCTGCGCGGCAACGCGCGCCGCGTCGCGCGACAGCACGACCGTCACGTCGCGCGTGCGCGACTGCCGCACGCTTTCCCACACCAGCGCGTCGCACGCCGGCGTGCCGGCAGCGGCATAGATCGTGTACAGGCCGCCCGCTTCCAGCTGCGTCCATGTATCGGGCAGCCCGTCGATCGCGAGCCGGCTCAGCGGGCCGGTGCGGCCGCCGGGCCGCCCGATGCGCAGCAGCGCGCGCAGGCGGCCCAGCAGGCCGGCGGCGCCGAGCGCGGGACGGGTTGCATCGATTTCCGTATTCACGCGCTCCCCCTAGTAATCCGAATAAAGCCGCACCGGCGTCGGCGTGACGAGCCAGCTGCGCTCCGCGCGTGCGTCGAACGCATAGCGCAGGTACACGAGCGCCGAACTTGGCGCATAGTCGTGCGACCGGTCGACGTGCAGTTGCGCGCCGACGCTCAGGTGCGGATTCACGCGATATTCGACGATGCCGTTCACGCCGTACGAGAACGACACGCCGCGTGTCGAACCGCCCGCGTAGACGAGCCCCGCCGCCTCCTGCGCGGCGCGCTGGTTCGCGAAGGTCGGGTAGAACAGCGAGTCCTTTTCGTAGCTGTTCGAGATCCCGGCCGTGACGGTCAGGTCCCACGACAGCGCGTCGCGCCGCCCTGCCCATTCGATCGGCACGCCGAGCGACAGGTAGCGCTGCGGGCTGTAATAGCCGCCCTGTCCGTACGTGTAGTAGCGCAGGTTCTGCGCGTAGTGCCACGCGTTGCCGACGAGCCCGGTGCTGACTTTCATCGTCGCACGTTCGTAGACGGGCACCGTAAAGCCCGAGCGCAGCGTGACTTCCGCGTTGCGCTCGACGTTTTTGCCGGACAGCACGCCCGCGCCGAGTTCGGCGAACAGGTTCACGCGGCCGACGTCGACCGCCCCGCGCAGGTTCACGCCGTCGCGGCGCACGCCGCCCCATACCGCGCCGGTCCACGGATCGCGCATCCCCGCGTACGACAGCACGCTGCTCGTTTCCGGCCGGCGCGACGCGTTCACGGTGAAGCTCGCCGGGCCCGCGTCGAAGCGATAGCGGACGCCGCCGACCAGGTAATGCACCGGGAATCCGAGCGGCGACGTGCCGAGATCGAAGCGCCACGCGTCCGTGAGATAGCCGGCGCCGAGCGCGACGCCCGTCATCGACTGATGCAACGCACCCGGCGGGTTCGCGATCAATACATCGGCCGGCTGGGTCAGGTGGAACGGCGGCGGCAGCCCGTTCAGCGCCTTGAGCGCCGCGTAGGTCCCGAAGGTCTTCAGCGAATACGCGTTCGGGTCGCTCGTATCGAGTGTGCCGGCGTCCAGATGCACGGTGTCGAGCTGCAGGAACGCATGCCCGTCGTAACGCACCGGCATCTGCATGTAGATCGGCACCTGCTGCGCGCGGTACGCGGAAATCCCCTCGTCGCCCGACTTGTACGCGGGCAGCCAGCCCATCTCGATCTCGGGATCGCGCCGCTGTGCGAGATCCGCGAACGCGGCCTGCGCGGGCGTGCGGCCATCGCGGCCCGGGCTCACGCCGCTCGTGCGCTCCTGCGACAGCGACAGCCGGTACAGCGATGCGGCATCGTCGTAGCGACCCTGCGCCTCGGCCACGCGCCCCGCCGCGACCGTCACATCGGCACGCGCCGGGTAAGCTGCCTGCAGCGGGTCGATCACCTGCGCGGCTTCGTCCGGGCGGCGCAGCGCGTTCAGGCGGCGCACGACCGACAGCCGCGTGTCGACGTCGTCGTCCGGCGTGCGCCCGAGCACGGCCTGCACGCGTGCGAGCGCGGCCGCGCGGTGGCCGCTGTCCTCGTCGATGCGCGCGAGCGCGAGCTGCATATCGGCATCGTCCGGCGTGCGCGCGACGACCGGCGCAAGCGCGTCGCGTGCCGCGTCGTAATGGCCCTGCGCGCGTTCGAGGTCGGCCAGTTCAAGTGCGTAGCGCTTGTCCGCGCGTCCGGCCGGACTCGCCTGATCGAGCAGCGTGCGGGCGCGCGCATAGTCCCGTTGCGCGATCGCGTCGTCCGTCCGCCGCAGCACGAGGCGCAGCGACTGGTCCTCGATCCGCGCGGTCTGTGCCGGCGTCAGCGCCGGCTCGCGGCGCAGCGCGTCGAGCCACGCGGCGAGCGCGTCGTCGCGCCCCGCGCTGCCGAGCAGGTCGCCGTAGCGCAGCCGCACGTCGGGATCGGCCTCGTGCGGATGCGCGGCGATCCAGTCGCGCAGCGGCGCGAGGCCGCGCTCGGGTTCGCCCGCGTCGATCCACTGCGCGCCGACCGCGGCCAGCATGTCGGGATCGTCCGGCGCGCTCGCCTGCGCATGGGCGAGCGACGCGGCGAAGGCCGCACGATCGCCACGGCCGAGCGCGCCGCGCGCGCCGGCCAGCGCACTTTCCGCGTCGAGCTTGCGCGCGAGCGCACGCATGCCGTCCGAGCGTTGCGCGTCGTCGACGCCCGCAAGCGCGGCCTGCGCGCCCGCGATGTCGTCGAGCGAGTTGCGATAAAGCGCGGTCGCATAGCGCATCTCGGGCGTGTCGCTTTGCGCGAGCCCGTCGTCCATCACCGTGCGGCCGAGCTGCGGCAGCCCCATGTCGCGATACAACCGGGCGAGCGCGAAACGCGTCCACGGCGCATCGGGCGCAGCGCGCACCGCCGCTTCGTAGCGTTGCGCGGCTGGCCCGCGTTCGCCCTTGTCCGCAAGCGCGCGGGCGTCGCTCGCGAGCAGGTCGGCGCGCAAACCGTCGAGCGCGCGGCGGTCGTCGCGGCCCGTCACGCGGCTCTGCAGCGCGTCGAGCAGCGGGCCGATTCGATCCGCGCGGCCGGTGTTCTCGTACAGCGTCGCCGTGCCGCGCACCGCCGACAGATTCGGCGAACGTGCGGCGAGCAACTCGCGCAGCAACGGCTCCGCTCGCGCCCAGTCGCGCTGCGCGAGCAGCGCATCGGCAAGCTGCAGCTTCGCGTCCGGGCTGTCGGGCTGCATCGCGAGCGCGGCGCGCGCCGCGCGCTCGGCATCCTGCGGCCGTCCGGCCGACGCCGCCGCGCGCCCCTGGGCGATCAGCCCCCAGAACTGCGCGGTGCGTGCGAGGCTCTGCCACTTGCCGCGCTGGTCGGTCGACAGCGCCGCGGCGCGCGTAAACAGCGCGCGCGCTTCGTCGTGCCGGCCTTCGCGCAGACGCAGCAGGCCGAGCCCGCCGACCGCATCGGCGTCGCCCGCACGCGCCTGCGCGGCGCGCGCGAGCAGCGGATCGGCGCCGGCCAGGTCGCCGCGCGCGAGCGCCTGCAAGCCACGCTGTTGCGCGATGTAGCCCGGATCGCGCTCAAGCAGCCGCTGCGCGTCGCGCTGCCGGTCGAGTGCGGCGACGCGATCGCGGAATTCGGTGTCGTCCGGCACGAGCGCGAGATATGCCTGCAATGCGTCGAGATAGGCGGGATCGGTGCCGGCGGACTGCAGCACGCGCCGCCACACGGCCATCGCTTCCGTATGATCTGCGTCGCCCCGCTTCGCGAGCGACCACGCGATACGGTTGGCCTCCGCACGCGTGTCGTCGCGCTGGTTCAGGAGCCGCGCGAGCGCCAGCGCCGCGCTCGAATCCTGTGGGTCGGCCGCGACCGCGCGGCGCAGCGCGGCGATCGCCGGTTCGCGGCCGCCCGGCGCGTTCGCGACGATCTGGTAGTACTCGGCGCCCAGCGCACCGGACGGCGCACCGTTCGGAAACAGCGCGACGATCCGCCGGGCCGCCTCGTCGGCGCGGCCGCTGCGCGCGAGCAGGCGGATCTGCGCCATCTCGCCGCGGCCGCTCGTCGCGACGCGGTATTCGTCGGCCGCGCGGCGTGTGTCGGGCGCCGCGGGCGCGCGCGCCTGCAAGCGTGCCAGCGTGGCCTGCGCACCTTGCGCGTCGCCGAGCCGCAGCAGCACGCGCACCTGTTCCGCGAGCAGTTCGGGATCGTCCGGCGCGATCAGGAGCCCCTTGCGCAGTGCGTCGCACGCGAGGTCGTCGCGATGCTTGGCGCCCCACATGCGGGCGGTCGCGAGCTGAAGCCGTGCATCGGACGAAGCGGACGCAGCGGCCGAAGCCGGCGCCGACGCGGCTTTCGGCGCGACGGGTTTCGTCGCCGCGACGGCAACGGCGGCCGGCACCCCCGCAGAGACCAACGACGCGAGCCACGCAAGCCCCGCGACACGCCGCGCGGTGTACTTCATCGGCCTGCGCATGACCGGCCCTCCCAGCGCGCATCGAGCGACCCGTCCGCGCCGAACCGGTAGCGGCCATCGCGCCACCCGAGGCCGAACAGCGTCAGCACGCTCGTGTAGTAGCCGGGCGCCGACTGGCGCGCGAGCGCGTCGACACGGGCCACTTGGGCATCGGCGAGCGCATGCTGGCCGCGCGCGTCGAGGAACGGCACGGCCGCCGCCGAGAAGCCGCCATTGCCGTCGTTCGGCCCCGCGACGCCGGTTGTCGTGTCGACCTTCTCCGGCGGCGCGCCATGCGCGGCGATGTGATCGGCGAACGGCGCGAAGCGCGCGAGCAGCGGTGCCGCGAGCGGATCGGCGCGATCGAGCATGCCGGCCCACAAATACACGCGAATCGCGTTGTAGGCGCTTTCCGCATGGGTCTGCGGATCGGGCGCGAAGCCGGCACCGGCGCGATACAACGCCCAGTCCGGCGCAAAGCCCTTCGGCGCGGTATCGAGCAGCACGCGGCCGGTGCTGGCCGCGAGTGCGGACCAGCGGCGATCGTCCGGCAGGCGCGCGGCGAGCCCGCGGATCACCTGCGGCGGCGAATAGCTCGGGTTCACGCGCCATTGACCGTCGGCCAGCCTGAAGCCGGTCGGCCCGGGCAACAGCGTGAGGCCGAGGCCCGGCACGCTGGCCGTCTCGTCGTCGAGCACGCGCTTCGCGAGCAGCGCGCCGCGCGCGGTGTAGCTGCGCTCGTGCCACAGCCGTCCGGCTTCGACGAGCGTGTACGCGATCCACAGGTCGGCATCCGACGCCGCGTTCGCGTCGAGCACGCGCCACGCGCCGTCCGGCGCGCGGCCCCACAGCCACGCCGGCAGACGGGCGCTCAGGTCGCCCTGTGCAAGGTTGTTCTCGGTCCATGCGAGGATCGTGTCGAACGTGTGCCGGTCGTTCGCGACGAGCGCGAAGAACAGTCCATACGCCTGCCCCTCCGATACCGTGCGCGAATCCGCCGAGCCGACGTCGATCACCCGGCCGTCGGCCGACACGAAATCGCGCTTGAACGCGTCCCAGCGCGGCCACGCCGCGCCGCACCGCACGTCGGCCGCGCCGCCTTGCGCGGCCGGCGCGCGCCCGGCGGCGCCGGTCGCCGCGCACGCTGCCGCGACGGCCAGCACGAGCGTCGTGCCGACCCGCCGCGCCGGCTGCGTTGCCCGTCGCCTTGCGAATGCCCACGCCATCCGTTACATCCCCCGTCGGCGCGCGGCGATTCTCTGCAGCACGCTGAACACGCCGAGCGCGAGCAGCAGCCCCGCGACGACGCCGACCACGCCGAGCACCACCGGGTGCTGGGCCGCGTGCGTCCAGACGCGCGCGTACCACGGCACGAAGCCGACCACGTAAGGCTCACCGACGCGCAGGCTGTCGACCTGCCCCGGCCGCACCAGCGCGAGGTCGCCCTGCAGCTGCGACACGAGGCCCGGCTTCTCGAACACGTCGAGCAGGTCGGCAAGACGCGTCTGGTCGGTCGCCGTCAGCGCCACGACGCTGCGGCCATGGCTGCCCGGCAGCTCGAACCCGGCCAGCGCCGCGAGCGAGCCCGTCTGTTCGATATGCGCGCCGCCGTCGGCCATGCCGATGCCGTTGCGCCAGCGCTCCTTCACCGAAAACGCGACACGCGTCGCGCCCGTGCCGGCCTGCTGGTCGATCGACAGCGGCAACGCCGCGCGCCAGTGCGACAGCAGCGGCGACGCGGGCGAGCCGTCGATCACGAGCAGGTCCTTGCGGCCCGCGAGCGCGGCGACGTCGCCGGGTCGCGCGACCTGCACGCGCAGCGCCGGGAAGCCGGTCCACTGCCCCATGTGGCCGAGCATCGTCAGGTAGGCTTCCAGTTCCTGCGGCGACGGCCGGTCCGGCATCACGACCGCCGTCTGCGACAGGTCGGCGAAGCGCGTGAACGGGAAACCGCTGTTCGCGAAGAACGCCAGGTTCGGCAATCGCGCGTAATGCACGAAGTGCGAGAAGTCGATCGTCGAATCCGGATCGATCGCCGCGCGCTGCGGCTCGGTCGCGGTGCTCGAGCAGAGCCCCGTCTTCTGCGAATCGAGCGTGAAGCGGAACTGCAGCTGGTTGCCGCTGCCGACGCGGAATGCCGGGATGTCGACATCGCTCGTCACGCGCCCTTCCGGCACCGCCAGCAGCGGCAGTTGCATGCGCCCGCGCGCGTCTTCCGCGTGGGCCGGCCCGAGCCGGTACGACTTCACGAGCTGTTCGTTGATCTCGACGGCGAGCGTCGAGTTGTCCTGCACGGTCGGCGCCGTGTAGCGGTAGCGCAGCGTGATCGGCACGCCCGAGCCGTTCCACGAATGCAGATCGGCCGGCACGCGCAGGTTCAGCCGGATCGCGTCGGGCGACGTGCCGCGCACTTCGAGTTCGCGCGGATCCGACACCAATTCGCGGAACGCGATCGGCCGGTTCACGGGCAGCCAGCGCGGTGCGTCGTACGGCTTGCGCGGCGCGCCGAGATCCACGTGCGCGACCGTCGCCGCCGGGCCCGACAGCGCCGCGCGGCCGAGCACGAGCGCCGCGACCGCGTCGTCGACCTCGGCAGCCGTGCGGCCCGTCACGACCAGCAGCTTGCGGCCCGGCGCGGCCGGGTTGTCGGCGACGGCGAGCAACGGGCCGTTGACCGACGGCAGCGCGAGGCCGGCCGGCAACGTCGCGGCCGTGCCGACCACCACCGCCTGGTCGTCGGCCGGAAGCGTGGCTGCAACCGGGAAGCGCGCCTGCCGGTAGTCGGCCTGCGCGCCGAACCACGACGCGAGCACGCCGGCGCTGCGCAGCGTCGCCGAGTCGGCCGACGCCGGCAGCACGAACGGCAGCCGCAGAAGCCCGTTGTCACGCCGGTCGAAGAACGGCGCGGGCAAGAGCGCGAGATCGTTCGGCAGGCGCACCGGCGACTCGTCGAGGATCAGTTCGCTCGTCGGGCTCACGTCGGCCCACAGGGCCGAGCTCGACGGATCCTCGCAGTGATCGAGTGTGTAATGCGCGATCAGGCGCAGGCCGATCTGGTTGAAATCGGAGAAGTAGCGCGGATCGATCGGGATGTCCTGCGTGACCGTGCGGCCCGCGCGCGTCGCGTCGAACGGGACGGTCGCGACCACCTCGCCGTTCATCGACACCTTGATGTGCGACATCGGGAAGACCAGCGACGGCGAATACGCGTAGGTCAGGCGCAGCCGCGCGCCGGTGACCACGCGGTCGAGCCGCACGCCCGCATTGATCGTGCGCGCGTCGTCGGCGCCGCGCAGGTGGAGAGGATCGAACGCGCCGAGCGACGCGAACGGCAGGTGCACGGTCGTCGCGGGCAGGCCGGCGGACGCCGCGCTGGCGGCGCTCGGCATGGCCGCGAGCGGCGGCACGGCCGCGCCGCTGGCGGGCACCGGCACGGCCGGACTGCCGGCTGACGCCGAAGCGGCCGCAGCCGGCATGGGCGCGGCCGCCAGCGCGGCCGCATGGAACGCGCCGAACGTGGCGACGGACAGGACGAACAGCGACGCGGCCGGCTTCATGCGCGGCCCCGTATCGTCACGATCTTCCGGTCATCAAGCGCGCCGCAACCGCCGCGCGCAAAGCAGCTATGCCCGTGAGTGCACATCCCCACTGCTTCCCCTCAAAGTCTGGCCTGAATGCATTTATAGAAACAACGCGGCGAATCATTTTGCTGCCGACTCGTCGGACAGCGCGCACCTGGCACCGGCGCTCACCCATTCATCACACTATCTCAAAATCTAGACGAAACTCGTCCTGATTCGTGCTGACGAAGCGAAAAACAACTCAATCCGGTCGAAAATACTGCGCGGCGCGATGGAATGGCAAGCGTTACACCGTTGCTGCCGGCCGGACCGGCCGGCATACTGCCGGCGCTGCCGAACCGACGGCCCAGCGTCCCGGGAAACCGGCCGGATGCCGGCGGCGGCCCGTTGCGGGCCGCCCGGAACGCGCTGCCGCGTGAGCGGCGCGTATGCTACCGCAAGCTCGGGCCGCGTGCTGTGCTTTCTACATGGAAAACTGACTTGGATCAAATCGTCGACACCGCCACTCCGTCCCCCGATACGCTGCTGCGCATCATCGCCGCGCAAACCGAGATCGCGAAACTCGGCGTCGACCTCGGCAGTGTGATGGCTTACGTGACCGAGCAGGTACCGCAACTCACGGGCGCGAGCGGCGCCGCGGTCGAATTCGCCGAAGGCGACGACATGGTGTACCGCGCCGCGTCGGGCTGCGCCGCCGGGATGCTCGGGCTGCGGCTGCGCCGCTCGGGCAGCTTGTCCGGCCTGTGCGTGACGCGCGGCGAATTGCTGCACTGCACGGATTCGGAATCCGACCCTCGCGTCGACCGCGATGCGTGCCGCCGGGTCGGGCTGCGCTCGATGCTGGTGATGCCGCTCACCCATGCGGACACGACGGTCGGCGTGCTGAAGGTGATGTCGCCGGAAATCGACGGTTTTTCGGCCGCCGATGCCGCGACGCTGCGGCTCACGGCCGACCTGATCGCCGCCGCGATGTTCCATGCGGCGCGCAACGAGGCCAACGAATTGTACCTGCGCGCGACGCACGACGCGCTCACCGGCCTACAGAACCGCGCGCTGTTCTACGACCGCCTGCGCCAGTCGATGCACACGGCGCTGCGCGCGAACGGCCGGCTCGGCATCCTCAATATCGACATGGACGGGCTCAAGCCGATCAACGACGGCTACGGCCACCGCGCGGGCGACGCCGCGCTGCGTGCGGTCGCCACGCGGATGCAGCGCGCCGTGCGGCGCTCGGACACGGTCGCGCGCATGGGCGGCGACGAGTTCGCGGTGATCCTGCCGGACATCGGCAGCCGCGAGGACGCCGATGCGCAACGCGCACGGCTCGCCCGGCAGGTCGGCGAACCGTTCGAATTCGAGGGGCATCCGCTGCGGCTCGGCGTCAGTGTCGGCGTCGCGATTCTGCCTGACGACGGCACCGACATGAACGCGCTGATCGAGCATGCGGACCAGGCGATGTACGCGGTGAAGCGCACGCGGACGCAGCGGGCGGCGCACGCATGACCCGCTTGGCCACCGCGAGCCGCGGCCGTCCGGGCCGGTCACGGATGGCTGACCGACGCGCGCCGGCGTCAAGCGCACTGCGCGCGCCGGGCGAGCGGCCGTGGCCGCGCGCATCTCACGCGAAGAACGCGAAGTCCGGCAGGTCGAGCGCGTCGACGACGTGCGCGACGCGCGCAGAATGTTCGTGGCCGCGATGCAGCAGCACGCTCGCACCACGGCAGCGAGGACCCGTCGCGGGCCCGTGACGATAGAACGGCGCTTCGCCGTCGCTCGTGATGAAGTCGGCCTCGCGGGCCGCGCTTGCGTTCATGCGGTCTCGCTCGTTTCGTTATTCGAATCATGCGGCGGCGCCCTCCGGCGCCGGTCCCACTACCGCCGTCAGCCGCCCGCTTCGGCGATCCCGGCCTGCACGCGCCGCACCACCGTCACGATCGACAGCACGATCAGCACGCGCCACAGCCACGCGGCGACGCTGCCGACCGGCAGACCGAAGCCGATCCACAGCGCGAACGCGCCGAGCGCGAGCGCGCGGTCGCTCTTGCCGAACGGGCCATCGTAGCGGCGGGTCGCGCCGGCAAGCGGGCCGATCAGCCCCGCGCATTCGACGATGACCGCCGTCAGCGCGAACAGCCAGACGTCCGCCGCAGCGAACGCGGGAATCGCGAGAAACGGCAGCACGAGCGCGACGTCGGATACGACGTCGCCGAGCTCGTTCAGGTAAGCGCCGAGCGTGCTCTTCTGCCCGTGCTCGCGGGCGAGCATGCCGTCGATCGCGTTGAGCGCCATCCGCACGAACAGCCAGATCGGGATCAGCAGGAACAGCACACGGGCGAACACGCCAAGCCCCGCGAGCGCGCCGACGACGATCGAGCCGCCGGCCGCGAACAGCGTGACCTGGTTGGCCGTGACGCCGCGTTCGGCAAGCGAATCCGCGAACGGACGCAGACGATTCTGGAATTTCGGTTTGAGTGCGTAGAGGCTCATCGTTTTATTGGTTCTTTACGTTCGGACACGTTTGCGGCCCGGCCCCGGGCAGCGCACCCGTCGGCGGCGGCTTTCGACAGGTGGGCGTAATCGTCGCCGAGCGGTCCCCACGCGTCAAGCCGCACCCCGCTCCGTGCCACGCCGGGCAATCTGGTGTTTTCGACGGAAACTCGCGATAATCCGCTGGCCCGCGAGCGCAGCAATTCATTCGAACTGTGGCCGGGCGCGCGTGCAACAGCCGATTATCACGCCGTCGAACGGCGAATTCGCCGCGACGTAATACCCGCCGGTGCATCGTCCGATTATCGCGGCCCTGCAACAGGCAGCCACGAATTTGAAAAAACTTAAACAAGGGCCGACCGGCGCGCATCCTGCCGCACCGGCATTCCGGGATTCCGCCCGCCGCGCGTGCGCGGCCGCGCGGGCATGCATGCAGGAGGCGCGGCGCCGATGAACATCCTGAACGTCTGGCAGCGCGATTTCCTGCTGTCGATCGTGCGGCTCGTCGCCGGTGCGTATCCGGTCTGGCATCAGGCGCCGCCTTCCCCGACGCAGAAGATCTACTTCTCGAACCATACGAGCCACATCGACACGCTCGCGATCCTCGCCGCGCTGCCGCGCGACGTGCGCGCGGTCGTGCGCCCCGTCGCCGCGCGCGACTACTGGGACAGCAGCAACGTGAAGCGTCACATCGCGCAGAAGCTGCTGAATGTCGTGCTGATCGACCGTCACCGCGAAAGCGGCGGCGACCCGCTGGACCCGGTGCGCGATGCGCTACGGCAAGGCCACTCGATCATCATCTTTCCGGAAGGCACGCGCGGCGCCGAAGTCTTGCCGCAGCCGTTCAAGAGCGGCCTGTTCCATCTCGCGACCGAGTTTCCGGAGGTCGCGCTCGCGCCGGTCTATCTCGAGAACCTGCAACGCATCATGCCGAAGGGCGCGATCTGGCCCGTGCCGCTGATCTGCAAGGTGCACTTCGGTGCGAACGAGGCGCTCGGCGCCGGCGAAGACAAGCCGACCTTCCTCGCCCGCATGCGCGACGCGATCGTCGCGCTCGCGCCGCCGCAGCGGCCGGCCGGCTGAACGCGGCGCCCCTCTCTCTCCCTTTTCCGGACCTCTCCATGCGAACTCTCTTCTGGGAACTGGTCGCAGGCGTCACCGGCGTGCTGGTACTCGCGACCGTGATCGGCGCGATCCTCGGCGCGCGCAGCGGCGGCACCAGCGCGACCATCGTCAACCTGAACCAGCGCATCCGCGCGTGGTGGGCGATGATCGCGATCATGGTCATCGCGATCAGCCTCGGCAACAACGTCACGTATCTGGTGTTCGCGCTGCTGTCGTACCTGACGCTGCGCGAATTCATCACGCTCACGCCGACGACCGCAAGCGACCACACGACGCTCTTCATCGCGTTCTTCGTCGCGATTCCGGTGCAGTACCTGCTGCTCGGGATCAACTGGTACGGGATGTATTCGATCTTCGTGCCAGTGCACCTGTTCTTCGCGATGTCTCTGGTGTCGGCACTCACGCAGGACACGCGGGAATTCCTGAGCCGCAACGCGAAGATCAACTGGGCGCTGATGGTGTGCGTGTACGGGTTGAGCCATGCGCCGGCCGTGCTGATCCTCGACATCCCGCGCTACGCCGGGCAGAACGCGCTGCTGCTGTTCTTCTTCCTGTTCGTCGTGCAGATCAGCGACGTGCTGCAATACGTCGTCGGCAAGTTGTTCGGACGCCGCAAGATCGCGCCGCAGCTGTCGCCGTCGAAGACGATCGAGGGCTTCATCGGCGGCGGGCTGCTGGCCACGCTGTGCGGTGCATCGCTGTATCGCGTGACGCCGTTCAGCTTCGGCGCGGCGTTCGGAATCTCCCTCGCGATCGTGATCGCGGGCTTCGTCGGCGGGCTGGTGCTGTCGGCCGTGAAACGCTCGCTCGGCACCAAGGACTGGGGCTCGATGATCGCGGGCCATGGCGGGATGCTCGATCGCGTCGATTCGATCTGCTTCGCCGCGCCGGTGTTCTTCCACCTCGTTCGCTACGCGTACGTGTGATGCGCGGGCGGCGCCACGCCGCCCGGTTCCGATTGCTGCACGCTCGATCTCGCGCACGACGTCGTCGACGCCGCGCTGGACGCGGCCGGCTGCACGCCCGACGCCTACTTTGCGGCCGGATCGACGTGCAGCGATTCGCCGATCGCATAGAAGTTGCCGCCCGCGATGTAGTGCAGGCTGCGCAGCGCCGGATCGGCCGATTCGAAATACCAGTGGCCGTCGCGGAACACACGCGTGTCGGACCACGCAGCGACCACCTCGCCGATGAACAGGTCGTAGGTCTGCTGGTTGTGCGGCTCGGGAATCAGCCTGCACGCGAGCCAGCCCGAGCAGCCGGCGACGAACGGCAGGTCGTGGCCTTCGACGTCGAACAGCGTGACGCCCGCCTCGCGCAGCTTGTCCGGCCGCTCCGCAAGACTGTGGCTGCCGACCGCGTGCGTGAGCTGCAACTGCGCGGCCGTCGGCACCTGGATGACGAAGCGCCCGCTGCGCTCGACGAGCTCGCGCGTCTTCGCCGACTTGTCGAGCACGACCGTCAGCTTCGGCGGCAGGAAGTCGAGCGCGCACGCCCATGCGGCGGCCATCACGTTGTCGACGCCGTCGTGACGGGCCGACACGAGCACGGTCGGGCCGTGGTTGAGAAGACGGTAGGCTTTCTTCAGCTCCACTGGAGCGATGTGAGTGTCCATGCGGGTTCCCTGGTGAGCGGCACGACGCGTGCCGGCCGAAGCCCGCATTCTCGCACCCGATGCCAATTGCCGCTGATGGTGAGCGCGCCGCATCACGCTCGCGCGAAGCGCGTATTAACACACCCAAAGCGCACCGCGCGATTCAATTCATTAAATAATTAATTGATGAATCGGCGACGAATGCGTCGCCATCGAAATTCGACCGAAAATCGTGCGGAATTATCACGAATCCGGCAATGCACCAATCGCTCCATCGTGAAATTCAGATCGATTGATGCACAGTTATCAATAATGCGAATCTCTCAATGGACCTTGCCGCAGCATGTGCATGTCTGCTTTACGTCACATCGAAGAATTTCATTTTTGCCGTTCGTCGGCGGCTCGGTAGTCTCCTGCCAATCCGGTTCAAGCAAGCCAATCGCAAGGAGATGAAATGAAACGCACGACCCTCTCGCTGATTTCGCTCGCATCGTTCGCGGCGATGCCCGCCGCGCATGCGCAGTCGAGCGTCACGCTGTACGGCGTGATCGACACGTCGATCACGTACGTGAATCACGCGCAGGGCAAGGACAACGCGTGGATGCTCGGCAACAGCAGCGCGGGCAATCTTGCCGGCAGCCGCTGGGGCGTGAAGGGCACCGAGGATCTGGGCGGCGGGCTGAAGGCGCTGTTCCAGCTCGAGAACGGCTTCGACCCGAGCAGCGGCCGACAGGGCCAGGGCGGCCGCATGTTCGGCCGGCAGGCGTTCGTCGGGCTGTCGAGCGACCGCTACGGCACGCTCACGTTCGGCCGCCAGTACGATCCGCTCGTCGACCTCGTGCAGGGCATCACCGCCGACAACTATCTCGGCAGCGTGTTCGCGACGCCAGGCGACGTCGACAACTACGACAACAGCTTCCGCGTCGACAACGCGGTGAAGTACACGTCGGCCGTGTATTCGGGCCTGCAGTTCTCGGCGATGTACTCGTTCGGCGGCATCGCCGGCAGCACCGGCGCCGCGCAGTCGTATTCGGCTGCCGTGTCGTACAACAACGGCCCGTTCAGCGTCGCGGGCGGCTACTTCCACGCGACCAACAGCCCCGCGTCGAACGGGCTGCGCAACGGCTGGACCAGCTCGTCGGACGGCACCTTCGACGGCCCGATCAATACCGGCTATGCGAGCGCGCACTCGATCGGCATCGCCCGCATCGCGGGCCAGTACGTCGCCGGCCCGTTCACGTTCGGCCTCGGCTATAGCAACGCGCAGTACCGCCGCGACGCGAGCTCGGTGTTCAACTCGAACGAGCACTACAACACCGGCCAGGGCTTCGTGAACTACCAGGCGACCAATTCGCTGCTCGTCGGCGTCGGCTACAGCTATACGCGCTCGGGCGGCGATACGTCGGCGACCTATCACCAGGTGTCCGCCGGCGCGGACTACAACCTGTCGAAGCGCACCGACGTGTACCTGACCGCCGCGTACCAGCACGCGAGCGGCCAGACCGGCGACGGCAACGGCGGGGCGATGGCCGCGCAGGCGTCGATCGGTTCGTACGGCTATGCGGGCACGAGTTCGCAGACGATGGTCAACCTCGGCCTGCGTCACCGCTTCTGATCGACGATGGCCGGTTGCGCGGCATCGCGTGGCCGGTCGATCGGTACCGGATCGGGGATCGAGCAATCACCGGCACGGCGGCTGCGGCCGCCGTCGTCGCTTCTACGGCCCGTGCAGCGCCGGATGCGCCTCTCGTCATCCGCTTCGCCGCACCATTCACTGCCGCCTTCGCGGCGCATCTGACGCATGGCGTCAGGATTGCAACTGCGCGGACCTGCCGGCATACGCGAGATTGCAGTCTCTTTTACCGATTCCGTCCTGTCGCGCGTCGATACCGGCGCCAACGAAAATGCGTGACACATGCGCCGGCAAATGCAAAGGAAAGTTTGACGCGAGCCATTTGACTGCGCGCTATGGCACACTTCGCGTCTGCGTAATTTCCTTGCACCGGGCGGCCGGATTCCGCCCCATCCTGCCATGCCGCGTCAGACTGCCCGTTCGATCAGCCACGCCACGCCGAAGATCGCCGCGACGATCGCGTTGTCGTGCGCGCTGCACGGATTCGCGCGGGCCGACTGCCTCGACGACGCGGCCACGTTCCAGAAGGTGAGCGTGAGCCTGCTGCGCGGCATCGCGCAGGTCGAATCGGGCATGAACCCGAATGCCGTCAACACCAATACGAACGGCACCGTCGACATCGGGCTGATGCAGATCAACAGCACCTGGCTGCCGACGCTCGCGCGCGAAGGCATCTCGCGGGAAAGCCTGTTCGATGCGTGCACCAACGCGTACGTCGGCGCGTGGATCCTGTCGCAGAACATCCGCCAGCTCGGCGCCAACTGGAACGCGATCGGCGCGTACAACTCCGCGTCGCCCGACAAGCGCCTCGCGTATGCCCGCAAGGTCTATGATGCAATCCGGACCATGCCGGATTCGCCGGATACTCCCATGCCCATCCTGCCACCCTCTTTCACGCCGCCGCAGCAGGTGCAGGCGTACAACCCGTTCGCGAGCCTGAGCGTGTCGACACCGCCGGTCGCGCGTGGCCGCGCGCTCGCGCCGGCCGCCCCGCCGCCGCAGCCGCAAGGCGGGCCCGCCGGCCCGGCCGGCACGTACAACTTCGGCTGGACGGTCACGGGTGCCGACCAGGCCAAGCCGACCCAGGTGTTCGACGACGGCGCGCGAATCTACGTGCAATTCAGCGACATGAAGCACGTGCCGGCGATCTTCACCGAGACGTCGTCGGGCCGCGTGCTGATGTCGTGGGAGCTGCAGTTCCCGTATGCCGTTCTGACGCGTCCCGCGCAAACGTTAATCTTCCAGCTCGGGCCGTTCGAGGCGCGCGCGCAGCGCGGTGCGGCAGGGGCGACTGCGCAGGCAGGGGCTGGGGCGGGAGCGGCAGCGGGAACGCCGCGTTCAGGCGCGACGGCGGCAACGGCTGCCGCGGCACCGACCGTGAAGCACACTGCCAATGCGCTCTGGTATATCGATACGGCGTCGACGTCAGGATCGGCGGCGACCTCGAGTACGGCAAATGCCTCGACGGCATCGACCACGTCGCAGACGCCCGCGACGTGGCCCACCGCAGTGACGTCGAACACGCCGCCCCCCGTCGCGACACCTCAGGCGCCGGCCGCGACGAAGCCGGCTGCACGCGTCAGCACCGACGCGCTCTGGTATATCTCGAAGTAACGCACGCACCGCCCAGCCGCATCACCCGCGCCGCACCCAGATCACCTTGCCGTCGCGAATGCCAAGGTCGCGGCGCTCCAGGCGATAGTCCATCGTGCCTGGCAACGACTGGCCGTCGCGCTCGAGCACGCGCCACAGGCAGCCGTCGAGCAGCGCGGCCGCCTCGCCCTCCGTCTTGCCGATCAGCGCATCGTCCGGCGCGGCGTCCGCCTTGCATGCGTTCACGGCGCCCGACGGAGCCGGGTTCGTCACTGCGCCGCCGGCGGTGGCGTTGCGGTGTTTCGTGTTCATGTCCGCACATCCTGCGAAGGTTGCGCTCGCAACGAGTGCCACGAGCATCGCGATCGTTCTCTTCATCGGTATCTCCCTGTCGCGGCCCGGCGATACACGTGCGGCATTCGTGCAAGGCCGGGTATCGCTTGCGTGATCGGCGCCGCGCGCCGCCGGCCCTATCCTGACGGATGGCAGCCGGCGAATGGCGGCAATGCACGACGCGGTCGAGCCGTTCAGGCGCACCGGCGTCGCAGGCCCGGCGCGACGCCGGACCCGCCCGCATGTTACCGCACGCGGTTCGCGGCGACGGCCCGAAACCGGCGCGTCATGTCCGGCACGCGCGCGCCGGCCACCCGTTCAAAACCTGTAGGTCGCGCCGGCCATCCCGTAGTAGTTGCTGCGCGACTGGACGATCGGGCTGTCGCCATAGCGCCCGAGCAGGCGCGTCACGCCGCCCGTCGCGACGACCGACCAGTGCCGCGACATGTTCCAGTGCCATGCGACCGACATCGTCGCGCTGTCGATCCCGCCGCTCGTCGAATATGGCCGGAAGCGGCTCGCCATCGACTGCGCGTCGGTCACGCCGTAGAACGTCTGCGTGTAGCGTCCGGTCCCGGCATGCACGCTGCCCGTCACGACGATCTCGTGCCGCGCGGTCTTGAACACCGGCACCGCGAGGTCGACATGCCCCGACACGCCGCGCGACGTATGCGTCACCGGGGTGTCGACCGACACGCTCAGCTCCGCCGCATCGAACAGCGTCAGCCCTGCCCGCACGCCGACGAGCACCGAGCCCGGAATCCGGCCCATCCCCTTCAGGTAGTCCGAACCGGGCAGGTCGAAGCGGTTCTCGTCCGCACGGCCCGCGTCATAGCTCACCGCCGCCGACACGAACGCGCCGTGCGGGAGGTCCAGCCGATAGCCGGCGCCCGCGGTGCTGTCGATGAAGAAGCCATTGCCGAACTTCGCGGAAAACCCCGGCGCGACGACGCCGCGATACTGGTTGCTCCCCTGGTAGCGCGGCGCGAACCCGCCGCCGAGCGAAAGCGAATACTGGTTTTCCGCATGGGCGGCGGCGGCAAGGGTCAGGCCGGCAGTCAGGCCGGCAAGCGGCACGCAATAACGGGAGCGGCGAAGGGTTGGGCGCACAATATTGAAATAAGAGTGACGGAGCCCGAAGTCTAGGTGCCGCCGTGCGCCGGGACTGTCCGGAATCTGCGGGGAATCTGTGCTCAATTGTGTTCGATTGTTCGCGATTGTCGCCTTGCTGCCCAGGCCGCCGGAACGCCGGATAGAATTCGCGTGCCGCGCCGCGCGCCCGCCTGCCGGGATGCGGGACGACGCGCGCGCATCGAGGAGACCATGTACGACAATCCGCTCAAATACCGTGTACTGCTGATCGAGGACGACGACCGCCTCGCGCAGCTCGTGCGCGAATACCTCGACAACTACGAATTCGCGGTGACGGTCGTGCGACGCGGCGACCTGGCGGTCGCGGCGGTGCGCGAACACCAGCCCGCGCTCGTGATCCTCGACCTGATGCTGCCGAACCTCGACGGGATGGAAGTGTGCCGGCGCATTCGCGCGTTCACCAACGTCCCGGTGCTGATTCTCACCGCGCGCGCGGACGTCTACGATCAGGTCGCGGGCCTCGAAACCGGTGCCGACGATTACGTGACGAAGCCGATCGAGCCGCGGGTGCTGGTGGCGCGCGCTCGCGCGCTGCTGCGCCGCGCGCAGCCGGCCGCGACGGACAGGCCCGCCGCCGCGCCCGAAGCGCTGGTATTCGGAGAACTGACGATCTCGCCGCCGAACCGCACCGTCACATGGCGCGGCGATCCTGTCGACCTGAAGACGGCCGAGTTCAACCTGCTGCTGATCCTCGCGCGCGCGGCCGGCACCGTGCTGAGCCGCGACGACATCCTGAAGCAGTTGCGCGGGATCGAGTTCGACGGGCTCGACCGCTCGGTCGATTCCGGCATCTCGAAGCTGCGCCGCCGCTTCGAGGATGCGTCGTCGGAGCCGCACAAGATCAAGACGATCTGGGGCCGCGGCTACCTCTTCAGCCCTTCCGCGTGGGACGAATAAATGCTGCGCCCGTTGATCAGGCTGTACCTCATCGTGATCCTGTGCGTCGCCGGATCGATCGCGTTCATCCAGTTCTCGTTCGACCGGATCTTCTATGATCGCGTCGCGCAGGCGCAGCGCGATTCGCTGACGACCTACGCGTTCGTGCTGAACGATTATCTGGAGCGTCATCCGGGCGCGCAGCGCACGCTCGCGCTGCGCGAACTCGCGAAGCACGGCAACGAAGGATTCGGCTTCATGACGATGGCCGACGCCCGCGCGCAGTTGAGCGGCACACCGCTGCGCGATCTCGACGCGGGCCGGATCGCGATCAGCTACGACGCCAGGGATTACTACATGCCGCTCGCGGACGGGTCCGTGCTGCATGCGCGCCCGACCGAGGCGGCCGATCTCGACATCAAGATCTACGCGTACCTGCTGCTCGCGCTCGCCGCGCTGTTCGCCGTGGTTCTGTGGATCTCGTATCACTGGCGCGACCTGCGCAAGCTGCAGGCCGCCGCGCACGCGTTCGGCGCGGGCAAGCTGTCGACGCGCGTGAAGCTGTCCGGGCGATCGAACATCTACGAGCTGTCGCAGCAGTTCAACGACATGGCCGAGCGGATCGAGGCGTCGATCAAGCAGCAGCGCGAAATGATGCATGGCATCTCGCATGAGCTGAAGACGCCGCTCGCGCGCCTCGAATTCGGGCTCGCGCTGCTCGCCGAATCCGACGAGAGCGGGCGGATGCGCGAACGCCGCGACGAACTTCGACGCGACGTGCGCGAACTCGACGGTCTCGTGACCGAGTTGCTGACGATCGGGCGGCTCGAACAAGGCGCAAGCGAGCTCGCGCCGATGGACGTCGTCGTCGATGCGCTGATCGACAGTGTGGCCGGCAACGTCGCGAACGACGTCGCCGACCGCGGCCTCACGCTCGGCGTGTCGACGAGCGGCGCCCCTGCCTCGCACGTGTGCGATCCGAAGCTCGTCGCACGCGCGCTGCTGAACCTGATCCGCAACGGCGCACGTTATGCGTCGCGCACCGTCCTGCTGTCCGCGACGCACGATGCGTCCGGCGCGCTGGTGCTGAGCGTCGACGACGATGGTCCCGGCATTCCGGTCTCCGAACGCGCGCGCGTGTTCGAACCGTTCCAGCGGCTCGACTCGAGCCGCGACCGGCAGACCGGCGGGTTCGGGCTCGGGCTCGCGATCGTGCGACGCGTCGCGCTCGTGCACGGCGGCGACGTGCGGCTCGAGGATTCGCCGCTCGGCGGCGCACGCTTCGTGATTACTCTGCCGCCGCGGGCGTTGCCGGACTTCCTCGGCGACGCACCGGAGAATACGGCACGTGGCCGGGCCGGCCGCGCATCGTCCATTTCACTGCGTCAATGAATGCAAGCGGGGCGTCGCTGCGCCCTGATCGGCATGGCACTCGCACTCGTCGCGATATTCGCGCTTACGTTCCATTGGCTGGCGACCAAGGACCGTCAGCCTCCCCCTAAAACCCCGGCTCCCTCTTCCCCTTCGCTCCTTACGATCGACGAACACGAAGAATGGGAAGCACAAGCGCCGTATGCAGATCACGTGCAGGACGCGCTACGTGACTCGGCTCTGCATCGCCCAATCGAATCCGTAAGCCTCAGTCTTCGTTCGCATCTCCCGAGTTCGACGAACCTCCTCTCGACGCCGCATCAGCCTTCTCTGAGACGCACCACGCGCCGCCATCCCCTGACCATTTCTCCTACGCACCGCAATGGGCGATCCACGCCACACCGGCCCCAGCCCGCACCTTCGGCTGTCCGCATTGCGGCTCGACGTGGATCGACACGCTCAATATCGGCCGACGCGCTGGCAGCACACTCGGCAGCGCCGCCGGTGCGACCAGTGGTGTCGCCATGGCGTTGTCCGGCGCCGAAGCCGGGGCAGCAGTTGGGGTAATCGGCGGACTGCTCGGCAGCGCGGCCGGCTTAGCCGCCGGCTCCGCTGTCGGGAGCGTGCTCGACTACATCCGCACGGCCGCCGACAGATCAACGACGCTGCACCATTCGGCGGCTAATCGCGAGCCATTCGCGAATCGCGCCTTCGCGCGGCGCCCCTCGACGCCAGAGTATGCCGAAGCGCCTCGGCTCGGTCGGCTTCGGCAATGCGAGCCGGACGATCCTCAGCCGCTCTGCGAGTGGCGACGCGATGTCCGGCACCAGCGACACACCCAGCCCGCGCTCGACCATCATCGCGATCGCCAAGAGCGAATTGATCTCGAAGCGTTCGTGCGGATCAATCCCGTGGTCGCGCAGATACCGATCGGCCTGCTTGCCGCCGCCGAGACTTCGGTCATAGCGAATCAGCGGCTCGTAGCGCAGAAGGTCATGCGCGTCGCGCGCGGCGAGATCCTGCGGCGCCAGCACGACGAGCGGCTCGATGCGCAGCAGTTCCCACACCATGCTTTTCGGCAGCGCGAAACTCGGATGCAGGCAGACTGCCGCGTCGTGATCGCCTCGCCGCACGGACTCGTAAAGCTCGGCCGACGTACCGGACTGGATCAGCACCTTCAGCCGCGGATGCCGGGTCGCGAACTGTGCCAGCACGTCGGGCAGGATGCTGTGCAACGCGGTGTTAATCGCGCCCAGACGCAATTCCCCGGACAGCTGCGCATCATCGGCGGCGACCGCTTTCAGGCCGTCGAACTCGCGGACAAGCCCGCGCGCACGCTCAAGCACGCGGTAGCCGGCCTCGGTCGGCCGCACCGAGCGGCCCGCGCGAGCGAGCAGCGCCACGCCCAGCTCCCGCTCCAGCACCCGCATTTGCAAGGCAACCGCGGCGGGCGTGAGATCGAGCTGTCGGGCGGCCTGCGCCATCGAGCCCGTGTCCGCGACGAGCACGAAGCTCTTGAGGAACACGACATCCATAAAGATAGCTTTTCTATCGTTTAAAGGAATCAAACCTGTATTCATTCAGTGTAGCGGGATTTCTATACTGGCCGCATGAAAAGCAAACTATTCGTTCCGAGCTCCCGTCCCGACCTTTTCGACAAGGCCCTGAACGGTCCCGCCGACGCCGTCTCGTTCGACCTCGAGGACGCGGTCGCCGAACACCGCAAGGATGCCGCGCGCACCGCGCTGCGCGCGCGGCTCGGCCAGCCGCTGCCGGCGACGAAAACCATCGTGGTGCGCGTAAACGCGCTCGGCACGCGAGGCTTCGAAGCCGACCTCGACGCCATCGCGCACCCCGGCGTCGCGATCGTCAACCTGCCGAAGCCTCGCGACGCGGACGACGTGCGCGCGGCGGCGGCCGCGCTCGAACAGGCCGAGCGCCGCAACGGCGTCACGACGCCGATCGGGCTCCTCGTCAACATTGAAACGCCCCGCGCGCTGCGGCTCGCATCCGAACTCGCGGCGGCCGATCCCCGCGTGATCGGCTTGCAGCTCGGCCTCGGCGATTTGTTCGAACCGCTTGGCATCGACCGCCGCGAAACTGCGGCCCTCGTGCCCGTGATGCTCGCCGTACGCACCGCTGCGGGCGAGGCGGGCATCGCCGCCTACGATGCCGCGTTCGCAGACATCGGCGACGCCGACGGCTTTCGCGCCGAGGCCGCGCTCGCGCGGCGGCTCGGCTTCGCCGGCAAGAGCTGCATCCATCCGACGCAGGTCGGCATCGCCAACGACGTGTTCCGGCCGACCCTCGACGAAATCCGCGCGGCGTTGCGCGTGCTCGACGCGCAACGGCAGGCTGCCGCCGACGGCCGCGGCGCGTACGTGGTGGACGGCCGGATGATCGACGCGCCGTTCGTCGCCCGCGCCCGCGCGATCGTCGACGAGGCGATCGCATTCGGCCTGATCCCGCCGGCAGGCATCGCCCCCCAACCCGCACGCATCGCGCCATGAACCGACCTCTCATCGACACGCCGGCCGCACCGCACGCAGCCGGTCGCGGCCACGCCGGCGCCGGCCCGCTCGCCGGCATCCGCGTACTCGACCTGAGCGCCTACATCGCAGGCCCGTACGGGTGCACGTTGCTGGCCGATCAGGGTGCCGATGTGATCAAGATCGAGCCGCCCGCGGGCGACAACCTGCGCAACTATCCGTCGACACTGGACGCGCAGAGCCGCGCATTCCTCGGCGTCAATCGCGGCAAGCGCGGGATCGTGGTCGATCTCAAGCAGCAGGCCGGGCGCGAGGTGCTGCTCGAACTCGTGCGCGACGCCGACGTGCTGGTCCACAATTTCCGGCCGTCCGTTCCCGCGCGGCTCGGCATCGATTACGCGCGGTTGCGGGAACACAATCCGCGCCTCGTCTACTGCGCGGTCACCGGCTACGGCGAGTCGGGCCCGCTGAAGGACAAGGCCGGCTACGACCAGGTGCTGCAGGCGATGACTGGCATGTGCGCGCTGCAAGGCGAACCCGGCGCGCCGCCGTCGATCGTGTACGGCTCGGTCGTCGACTATTACGCGGCCTCCCTCGTCGCCGCCGGCATCGCGTCCGCGCTGTATGAACGGACCCTCAGAGGCACCGGGCAATACGTGGGCATCTCGTTGATGCGCGCCGCGCTCGCAATGCAGTCAGCACGACTGGTCTGGGCCGAAAGCGAGACGCGCGACGTCGGACGCGACATGCGTTCGGGCGGCATCACGGGCCTGCACCCGACCCGCGACGGTTATCTTTACCTGTCCGCGAACACGCCGCATTTCTGGCGCGCGTTGTGCGTGAAAGTCGGACTGCCCGCGCTCGCCGACGATCCGCGCTACGACACGGTGCGCAAGCGCGCGCGTGCGCACGACGAACTCGTCCCGCAGCTGCGCGCCGCGCTGCTGGCACGCACCGCGCGCGACTGGGAAGCCGTGTTCGGCGACGACGTGCCCTGTGCCGCGGTGCGCCAGATCGAGGACATGTTCGACGATCCGCAAGTCAACGCGGAACGGCTCATCGCCGAATTCGACCATCCGTCGGCCGGCCGCTATCGCGGCTTCTGCCGTCCGATCGCGTTCGAGCGCACGCCGGGCCCCGATCCGCTCGGCGCGCCGGCGCTCGGCGAGCATTCGGACAACGTGCTGGCCGAGCACGGCTACGATGACGTACGGCGCGCCGAGTTGCGGCGTCGCGGCGCCATTCGCTGAAACCGCACACCGCCGGCAGCGCGCCGCTCGAACGACACGATTCACCCGGAGACACCATGAGAAGACGTACGTTCCTCACCTCGCCCGCCGCCGCGAGCGCGTCGCGCGCGCATGCATCCGGCCTCTCCACGGCCGAGGCGGCGACGCAGTCGGCGCACACTGCGCCGATGCGCGCATGCGACGCGCATCTCCACGTCTTCGATTCCCGCTTCCGGTCCGAGCCCGACGCGCAGGTCTTCGCGAACGCGACGGCCGACAATTACCGCCGCGCGATCCAGGCCCAGCTCGGCACGACGCGAGCCGTCGTCGTCACGCCGCGCGCGTACGCGACCGATAACAGCGTCACGCTCGATGCGATACGACAGCTCGGCGCGGAGCGCACGCGCGGCGTGGGCGTCGTGCGCGCGGACGTGTCGGACACCGAATTGCATGCGCTGCACGACGGGGGCATCCGCGGCATCCGCTTCACGCTGTATCGCCCTGAGCATGCACCCACGCGCTTCGACATGGTCGAGGCGCTGTCCGCGCGCGTGCATGCGCTCGGCTGGCATGTGCAGCTCCACTGGACCGCCGACCAGATCGCCGCGCACGAGGCGCTGCTCATGCGCCTGCAGTCGACCATCGTCTTCGACCACATGGCACGCCTACCGCAACCGGCCGGTACGTCGCATCCCGCATACGGGATCGTGCGCCGTCTCGTCGACCAGGGCAGGACCTGGGTCAAGCTGTCCGGGCCGTACCTCGATTCGCGCGCAGGCGTGTTGGGACGGTTCGCCGACATCGACACGGTCGCCCGCGCGTGGGCCGTCGCGGCACCCGAGCGTCTGGTATGGGGTAGCGACTGGCCGCATGCAACGGAATCCGCCACGCCCGACGACGCAAGGCTGTTCGATCAACTCGCCGACTGGGTGCCCGACGAACGCTTGCGCGAGCGGATCCTCGTCGACAACCCGGCCCGGCTGTACGACTTCCCCGACTGACTGCCACACCGATACGACGACGCAACGTTGACACGCATCGCCAACACGACAAACATCAATAGGAGACATGCATGCGCCTCGCCGATTCCCCGCCTCGAGCGGCCCGCATCCGCCTGACGGAGGCGACGATTCGCGTGTTCGAGCGAACGATTCCCGATCCGTTCGTGCTCGCGCTGCTGATCACCGTGTTCGTCGCCGCACTGGCCGTCGCGATCGCACCACGCGCGACGCCGGCCGTCATGATCGGCGGATGGACGAAGGGATTCTTCGAGATCCTCACCTTCACGGCGCAGATGGCGCTCGTGTTCGCGACCGGGCACGCGCTGGCCCACGCGCCGCTCGTGCAGCGTGCATTCCGCGCGATCGTGTCGTTCGCGCGCACGCCGGCCCAGGCGGCGACCCTGGTGTTCCTGTCGGTGGCCGTCACTTCGTTCGTCAACTGGGCATTCGGCCTTGTGATCAGCGCACTGCTGGCGCGCGAAGTCGCGAAGCGGCTGCGCGTCGATTTCGCATGGATCGTCGCGTGCGGCTTCTCGGGATGGGTCGTATGGGCGAGCGGACTGTCCAGTTCGATCGCGCTCGCACAATCGACTCCTGGCAGTGCGATGAACGTCGTCGAGAAACTGACCGGCCACGTGTTGCCGTTCAGCGAAACCGTGCTGACCCGCTTCAACCTGATTCCGACGCTCGCGATGCTCGTGTTGACGCCGGCGCTGCTCGTCTGGCTGATGCCCGATCCTGCTCGCGTCGAAGCACTGCCGCCCGACATGCAGCCCGCCCGGGCCGCACCCGCTTCCGCCGCGCCCGGTGCCGCCGGAGGCCGCTCGCCGGCGCAGTGGCTCGAGCGCTCGTGCGTGCTCAGCGTGCTGGCCGGGCTGTTCGGCCTCTCGGTACTGGGGCTGGCACACGCCGGCCGCATTCCGCTGGCGGGCGTGAACGTAGTGATTCTCGCGATGCTCACGGCGGGCGTGCTACTCCACGGCCAACCACTCGCCTACGCGCGCGCGATCAAGCAGGCGACCGCGCAGACGGGCTCGCTGCTGATTCAATATCCACTGTACGGCGGCATCATGGGGCTGATGGACGCGACCGGCCTGCCGGGCGTGATATCGCATGGCTTCATCGCAATCGCGAGCACTGACACGCTGCCGTTCTGGAGCTACGTCTGCTCGCTCGCGATCACCTTCCTGATCCCGAGCGGCGGCGGGCACTGGGCCGTCCAGGGCCCTTTCGTGGTGCCGGCCGCCGTCGCGCTGCACGCGTCGCTGCCCGCGACGACCATGGCCGTCGCCATGGGCGAACAGGTGTCGAACATGATGCAGCCGTTCTGGGTCGCACCGGTGGTCGCGATGGCCGGCATCGGCGTGCCGCGGGTACTCGGTTACACCGCGCTGACGTTCGTGCTCGGCGCGCTCGTCTACGGCTGCGCGCTGCTGTGGCTCGTCTGACACGCCCGGAGACACGATGAAGCGCAGAACGTTTCTCGCCGCGCTCGGCGCGGCCACCGCCTGCCCGGCCGTCGCGCAAGTCGCGCCCGCGACGCCCACCCTGGCGCGCCAGTTGGCCGACTATGCTGCCACGCTGACCTGGGACGCACTCGATTCAACGACGGTCGAAACCGCGAAGGCCCACCTCATCGACGCGCTCGGCTGCGCACTCGTCGCCCACGACGCGCCGCCCGTCGCGATGTCCCGGCGCATCGCGATGACGGTTGCGGGGCCCGCGACGCTCATCGGCACGCGGCGCCGCTCGACACCAGAGCTGGCCGCGTTCGCCAATGGCGCGGCCGTCCGCTACGAAGATCTCAACGATCTGTATGTGGGCGCCGAACCGGGCCATCCGAGCGACAACGTCGCGCCATGCCTGGCCATCGCCGAAACCGAACGCGCGAGTGGACGCGACCTGCTGCTCGCGATCGTGCTCGCGTACGAGATCGACTGCCGGCTGCTGGACGCCGCGAACATCACGAGCCGCGGCTGGGATCACCCCGTCTACAGCTTGCCCGCCGTCGCGCTGGCGGCCGGCAAGCTGATGCGGCTCGATCGCGGCCGGATGGAGCAGGCGGTCAATCTGTCGCTCAGCGGTCATCTCGCGATGAACCAGACGCGCGTGCAGCAACTGTCCGACTGGAAGGGTCTCGCGGATGCTTCGGCATCGCGCGACGGCGTGTTCGCCGCACAATTGGCTCGCGAAGGCGTGACCGGCCCCGCGCCGATCTTCGAAGGCCGGGCCGGGTTGTTTCAGCAGGTATCGGGTCCGTTCGCGCTCGACGTCGCATCGTTCGGCGGCCCGCAACGCGCGTTCCGGATCGATGCGTGCGCCATCAAACCCTATCCGGCCCAGGGCTACACGCTGACCGCGATCGCTGCCGCGATCGACCTCGCAACGCAGATCGGCGATCTCGCACGCATCCGCGCGATCCACATCGACACGACGCACATGGGTTACGTGACGGCCGGCCGCGATCCCGAGAAGTGGAGGCCCGGAACACGCGAGACGGCCGATCACAGCCTGCCCTACATCGTCGCGCGCGCGATGCTGGACCGCGATATCACGCGTGACAGCTACGGCCCGGCCGCGCTGCGCGACCCGGTCGGCCACGCGCTGATGGCCGTCACGACGGTCGCCGAGGATGCCCGCCTCACCGCGATGCAGCCGGACGCGATTCCGAACCGGCTGACGGTGACGCTCGACGACGGCCGCAAGCTCGAACGGCAAGTCGACACGTTGCCCGGCTTCCCCGGACAGCCTACGTCACGCCCCGATACGGAACGCAAGTTCCAGCGCAACGTCGCGGGGCGTCTTTCGGACGAACGTGCGCGGCACGCGCTCGACGCGCTGTGGGCACTGGATGCCAGCCCCGATCTGGACGGACTGCTCGCCCTGCTGGCCGTTGAGTCCCGGCCGTGACCGGCTCGCGCGCGAGTCGATGGATGCCCGCGCGTCACGAAATGCGGCGTTCCGGGCAGGCGGCACGCCGGGGTAAGATGAACATTCATTCCGCCGCTTCGCTGCCCGCAGAGGTACGCCGAGAGATCTCCCGACTCGAGCAGGCCGATCTCGTGCTGTTCCAGTTTCCGATCTGGTGGCATGCGGCGCCCGCGATGCTGAAAGGCTGGTTCGATCGCTTGTTCGAGAATAGTGGCCTGTAAACGGGCAGCCGCTGCTGCGGCCGGCGGGCGGTCTGCTCGGTCACGACCGGTGCGCCGGCCGCAATGTTCGGCCCGGGCGGGCGCAGCGGCTACATCGGGCAGCTGCCGTGGCCGATTCATTACACGATGCATTACATGGGGTACGACGTGCTGACGCCGGTGCTCGCGCATGGCCTGCAGGACGCGCGCAGTGGCTATACGTATCAGGACCAGGCAGCGCTGACGGCCGAACTGGCCGCGCATCGCGATCATCTCGCGCGCGGGCTCGCGTACGGGCAGACGGAATGGCCGCTGCGATTTCCGGGTTGGGACGACTGGGACGAACACGGGGTGCTGAAACCCGAGGTCACCGAGTATGACCGGATCGTGCGGGGTTGCGCGGTCAAGATTCAGTCATTGCCAACCGCCCATTCCTCGGCAATGTCAAAATAAAGGTGCAGCCCTTTCTCGGTCGGCTGAGCAGTTCGATGGTTCCCCCATGTCGCTGAGCGACCGTCTTGACGAACGCGAGCCCAAGCCCAACGCCCGGAGGACACGAAGGCATTCCGCTTCGCAAACGCCGGAACGGCTCGAATAAATCTTGCTGCGCTTCAATCGAAATGCCGGGCCCGCAGTCGGACACCGCGATCGCATACCCTTGCTCAACACCGTACAGCCGCACGGTCACCACGCCCCCCCTAGGGCTGAACTTGATAGCATTGCTCACGAGGTTGGAAATCGCACGCGTTAGCAGGAAAGGCTCCACCTCGGCGATGCAGACTTCGTCATCCATGTTCACTTCGAGCACGATACTCCGTGCTTGAGCCTGCGCCCACATTTCGTCTACGGCATTGAGCACAATGCCGTCGATATGCGTTTCCACAAGCGACCATGTCGGCTTTTCTGCGCGCGCCAACTGCACGAATTCCTCCGCCAACTCAAGCGTCCGGCGCGCATATCCCGCAATTCGATCTAGCATATTATCAGTAGTCCTACCATGCCTGGCGGACTTCTCAAGTTCGATCAATGCCAGGATTGAAGACTGTGGCGAGCGCATATCGTGAGAAAGGAAGTGTAGCCACTCCTCTCGACGCTGTTCCGCCAAACGAGTTTTCGTAATGTCGAGCACAAACCCGACGGTTCGCTTGGCAATCCCATTTTCATACTGTAGATAAGCAGCCGATTGAAGCCATCGAATCTCACCATCGGCATGGATGATTCGGTACTCGACCGCATCGTCTCCTCCCATGGCGGCCCGCGTCATATCAACGGCTATATCGACGTCATCGGGGTGAACCAAGAGTCGGAGCTGGTCGAGCGAGACGATGGGGTGACTCAGACTACGTCCCATGGTTCGATACCAGTTCTCATCGCACCGCAGCGTGTCTGAAACAATGTCGTAATCCCAGACCCCCAAGCCTCCGACCCGCGCCGCGATCGCGAGACGCTCTTCGTTCTGGCGAAGCAACTCGAGTGCGACGCGTTCTCGCGTGACGTCTCTCGAAACACAGAGAATGGCTGTCGTTGTTCCGTCAGCGTCCAGTATCGGCGTCAGCATATTGTCCCAATACTGCGCGTCCTTCCCCGGAATGACGCTTCGCCCCGAAAACCGGCTAAAAACACCTCGTCTTGCAACGTCGAGCGCCGCATATCCCTCGGCCCAAACGTCTTCGGGCAGCAGCGGCAGCCACGGCATACCAAGCTCAGCACCTTCATCAACGCCCAACGCGCGACATCCGGCACGGTTCATGTACAGCAAGTTTCCACCAGGCGCGATCAGTTTGATGCAGTCGACGCTGACGTTCAGAAGATCTCCTTGAATCGATACCCGGCTCTTCAGATCAGCTTCTTTCACCTTCAATTCATGAATATCCGTGGATGTGCAAAGCCAACAGTCATGCACTCTATGAAGATTGACGATGAACCATCGGCCAACGCCACGAGAATCAGCTAGACGGCACTCGATCGCCACATGATCCCGATCGGACTGCGTAGCTTGAAGTTTGGAAAGAACATTGCATCGGTCCACCACGTGCACCAGTTCTATCCACTGGAACGATCGCGACGTCTCCATGCGGCACCCCGCATAGACTCGCCATGCATCGTTGATGCCCACCACCTCGCCACTCTGATTGAAACAGCACGCCGGTGTCTGAAGGGCATTGATCAGCCCGTCAGTCTGAAATACATCGTCGCTTCCTGAACGAGTTTGTTCTGTCAAAACACCTTGGTAATTCGGGATAAAGCCTGGAGGGCAGCTACGATCTGGATTGTGCATGTACGTCTCGGACAAATCCTTCCTGGTCGAAAAAAATCAACATCCTCAACTTGCACATATGCCTCGTTAACGCGAACTCAGAATGCCGAGTACCCCAAAAAGTATCAATAGGTAGTGACCTGTGCACTTTCATGGGACGAATTTCCAGCAGAGCTCCTGTGTCGCAGCCCCCCACGAAGCTCGGGAAATCACACCTGGAGCAAACACAACCACAATCGCGCAGAACATGGATCAACATACCGAAATCAATAATCCGCTCATGCTTCCCGGAGACTGACGACCTATCCGGGTGGAAGTGACTTAGGTGCCGTGTTTTGCCCTTGATCGCGTTATCGATAAATGCCGCTATCGATCGGGCGCATCCCGACCGATAGCGGTGACGCATGCTTCGCAGCGTCCATCCAATGGCACTCGCCGACCGGGATACTCGAATGCCGACCGGTTTCGTCACACCTCGACGTCGAAGCTGTGCAATCAAAGTTTGAGGCGCCGGTCGACCAAAGTTGCGACCGGCTGCCGAATTGTGGTACTGCAAGCCGCCGCACAACGCGCTCGTGACGAACGAGAGCACGAATTCGACATCGCGAATGGCGGGTCGGCCAGACACCCACGGAACATACCGGTGCGGGTCAGCGCTCGCGCCGCGTGTTTGAGCCCTGCGTTCCGACACGAACGCGCAGCGCGCGAATCCAGCATCCTGAGCTCGCGCGCTCACAAGCGCGGCTCGGAAATGTTCCACGACGCCGTCGAAACGCGACGCCCCGACATCGAAGACCCAACGGCGCAGTGACGGTACTGCGGCAAGACCCAGCTCCGCGAGCCGGTATTGCGTGTCGATCACGCTCAGCACGGCCTTCACCATGACTGCCGGCATGCCTTCTGTGACGGCGGTCGTCAGCCCGCCGTCGAGTATGCTAGGCGCGAAGGCTGCACTTTCGGCCCCTTGCTGTATCGCTGTCCGGGCAGCCATGGCGGCAGCATCCGCCGTTCGTTCAATCGTCCAGCTTGCGGGATCACCGAGCCCGATCAGCAGCAACGTACCCGCGGCGATGCTCTCGGGCGGCTGGCTGATCAACAGTGTCTCCATCGGTGAGGCCAGAAAAAGACCTTCGCGCCGCAAGCCTGTGAGTGCACCCGACAGCGCGATGTCGAGATGGCGGAGGCCGCCCGTCGGGCCGTCGTCGCTCGCTTCATGGGCAAACATGCAGCCACTGGAGAGATCGACTTGTGCAGCTACGCCGTCCCAAGCTGCAACTTCGAACGACACATCCCGCCAACTGCCGAAGATCTGTCGAGGAACCATATCGTTTCTCCCGTAAAGTCAGTTCACGACGGACTCGCCATCGAGAACGCATCCAGTGTGGGACTGGAGGCGTTCCGACAGGCGAAAAATTTCTATCGAACGCCATTACTGGCCGTTGTCATGCACACTCAACTGATTGTTGATTTTCGTTACGCCAGCGACAGATTTGGCCGCATTAGCCGCCATCTCAATCTGAGCCGCTTCGGGGACGGTGCCAGTGAGCGTCACGGTACCGGATTTCACTATCACCTTGATATGCATTTGATTGAGGTCGTGCGTACGCGTGAAAGCATGTCGTACGTCCTTCGCAAGCTTCCGATTCTGGGCTCGGACAGCTTTATGATCAGTGCCTGCAGGAGATGCTGCATTCGTGCCGGCATTGGCTTGCATAGTGTTGTCAACTTGATCTGTTTGCGCCATAGCCGACGGACCGATAAAGACGAGAGCTGCGGCAAGTACAAGATTGGACATACGGATCATCGCAATGCTCCTAATGTAAATAGTAAGAATAACCAACTACACGATCAGCCCCGATCTTGTTAGCGCTTCGAATCGGCCGAACGAAATCGTCCATGGGATAGACAATTTTCCGGACCGAGGCGGGGGTCTCTGAAAAATGATCGGCTGATGTTGCTTGACTACCCAAAATGAAAATCGGCAACCTCCGCTGGCTGCGAACGTAAGAGGCGCGATGATGCGCATGTCCTCCAGCAGCTCTTATGTACGATTGGTCAATATCCGGGCGACCCGACTCGCCGTCAGCATGACCTTGTCTTATTACGACATCCTTAGCACCGTCGCCAATATCATGGCCTTTGCATTTGACGGAACCGGGCGTCCGGTTGGTTTGAATATCTCGTAGCCGGGAACAATTTTACTTCCGGAAAGCGCGCAAACTCCGGGACGCGCTGCTCGCGCCAGACGCCAAATCTGCTCCCCATAGTGAGTCCGTCCTGGTTCTACCCATCGCACCAGCAACGTGGCGCCCGAATACTCCAAGATCTGCACTCGGGGACGTATCAAAGGCCGATAGACCGACTCGAGAGCAGAGGCGAGAATCATTCTTCCATACGCCGACTGACCTCTCGGACTGAACACCGGCTCACCGCATATGATCTTCGCCCCCGAAAAGGAACATCGCCCCGAACGAAGCGCACGACCTGGTGTCCAGAGCTGCTCCTCGTCATCGACCTGCCCTTGCTTATGCCAGCGCAAGAGCAACAGGTCGTCCGAATACGTCAGTATCTGCACCAATCCGCTCATTTGTCGTCCTCCGCTCCGAGGTGACGCGGTATTACCCGCCTCGCGAGATCACCGCTCCCGATGGATCACATCCCACGCCTACCAACCGTACTTAAGCTCAACGCCGGCATAGTCGGCGTTGTGTCCGCCCGCCTGTCGAATCGCGTCGCCGACCTGGAAGTGCACGGCCTCGACCGCGCCGATTAGGTTCGCGGCGATCGTCCAGTCCGCACGCAACTGCACGTACATGCCCGTCCACAGGCCGCCCTTGCCTGCCGTGCCCGGCACTGCGACGTTGGCCTGCTGATAGACGGCGTCGCCAGTCGTCTCGCGCCACTGGAAGCCCAGCGCGCCGAGCAGCGACAGGTTCGCAGACGGTTTCAGCGTCACGGACGGCTTCACGTGAAACATGTTCGAGTAGCCCGTGTAGCCGGCCAACGTAAAGTAGTAACCGTTCGGAAACAGCGCGTTGAAGGTGCCGACGCGGCCGTCGTGCGGATGCCGGTCACCCGAAGCCGCATCGACCTGCAGCGCGACGCGCGGCGACCACGGCGCATCAAGCCGGTAACCCGCGATCGAGCCGACGGCCCACGCAGCAATCGTGTTGTTACCGACCGTCCCGGTCTGCAGCATCGTTTCGAGATCCCAGTCGAAGCGCCCTTGCGTGCCGGTGTAGCGCAGGTCCCACACGTCGCGACGCTCGCGGCCGGTCGCATCAAGGAAACGCGCATTGCTTCGGTTGTAGCGCGACCAGTATCCCGACAGGTCACCCGGCCCGGCCGACTGCCGCTCAAAACGCACACCGCTGAACGTGAGGTCGCGATTCGACGCGTCGTCAAATGCAGACATGGAGCGGTTCTGCACCGGCTGCGTCGCGTATCCGATGAAGCGCCATTTCTGGTATTCGTAGGCCACCCAGACCGCGTCGAACGCCAACCGCACGTTCGGGCCGTCGCGCGTAGCAATGAAACGCTGCAGGTCGAACGCCATCTCCTGCCGGCCGACGCGGAACTTGAACGTGCCGCCGCCCAGCGCGCCGGTGTAGGTTGCGAATGCCTGTTCGAGATCGAGCGGATTTTTGTCGACCGCCGTGATCGTGTTCTTGCCGAACGCGCGATCATCCTGCAATTGCACGAAGAACTGCCAGTGCTGGCGGAGATGCGCATCTGCATGCACTTCGACGCGCTGGATCAGGTATGTATCCGATTGCGCGGAACCGATGCCGAACAGCGGCGCGTTGTTGGTTTCCAGCCGCTCGCGGAGGTTCACACCGAGCGACAAATAGGACGTCGGATCGTTGCCGAGCGGAATGTATTTCAGCCCATCGAGCGGCTGGCGCGGCACGCACGGATTCGCGAGCACCGACCAGTCTTCTTGCCAGCGGTTGAACAGTACGACCGGCCGCGTGGCGGTACATGTGCCGGTAGCCGTGCCGCCGCCAGCCACCGTGTCCGATGCGGAGGCACCCGCCTCATCGTCCGCGCGACTCGCACTCGCCCACGTCACCAGCATCCCGGCAACAATAGACACGCTGACAGCCGCGCCGATCCGTCGGCCGCGCATCGTGGTGGACATCAAGTTTTTCCTTTCCATTGCCGGCTCACATCGTAGTGTCATCTCGCACGGCGCGCCGAATGCGAGCGGCGTGCACCTCCTCTTCGAACCGGATCACGCGCTAGGCCGCGGTCTGCGCTTCTCCGCCTGCCGTCACTGCGAGCCACGCGAGCGCGGCCGACGGCGCGAGCAATGCAAGGAAACCAGCGTAGCGGAACCCTAGAGCGCCGCACGCCGCGCCGAGCGCGAACGCGACGATCGCCGGCAGCATCTTGCCGAAGCGCGCCCGCGCCGCCGCGCGCGCGGTGTCTGCGGTGCCGGCCGACAG
>NZ_LOWY01000028.1:0-151278 GCF_001524185.1 Burkholderia sp. FL-7-2-10-S1-D7
TGAAATACAAAACGCCCGATGCGGTGCATCGGGCGTTCTAGCGCCTGGATACTGTCAACCTATTCCAGGACTTGACAGTGATGCTGCTGATGCCGTTCGGGCTCAGGCAGGAAATACGCCGGTCGACAGGTAGCGGTCGCCGCGATCGCAGACGATGAACACGATCGTCGCGTTCTCGACCTGACGCGCGATACGCATCGCGACTTCGCATGCGCCACCCGACGAGATGCCGGCAAAGATACCTTCGACGGCCGCGAGCCGACGCGCCATCGTTTCGGACGCGGCCTGACTCACGCTCTCGACGCGATCGACTCGGCTGCGATCGAAGATCGTCGGCATATAGGCTTCCGGCCACTTGCGAATGCCCGGAATACGCGACCCTTCTTCCGGCTGCGCGCCGACGATCTCGATCGCCGGATTCTGTTCCTTCAGAAAGCGCGACGTGCCCATGATCGTGCCCGTCGTGCCCATCGCCGACACGAAGTGCGTGACGCGCCCCTCGGTGTCGCGCCAGATCTCCGGGCCCGTTCCTTCGTAGTGCGCGATCGGATTGTCGGGGTTCCCGAACTGATCGAGGATCACCCCCTTGCCTTCGCGCTGCATCTGCTCCGCGAGGTCGCGCGCCAGTTCCATCCCGCCCTTTACGGGCGTCAGGATGATTTCGGCGCCGTAAGCGGCCATGCTCTGGCGACGCTCGATCGACAGATCTTCCGGCATGATCAGCACCATCTTGTAGCCGCGGATCGCCGCTGCCATCGCGAGCGCGATGCCCGTGTTGCCGCTCGTCGCCTCGATCAGCGTATCGCCCGGCTTGATGCGACCGCGCGCCTCGGCCTTGCTGATCATCGACAGCGCCGGGCGATCCTTCACGGAACCGGCCGGATTGTTGCCTTCCAGCTTCGCGAGCAGCACGTTGTTGCGCGCGCGAATCTCGTCGTCCGGCAGGCGGACCAGTTGCACGAGCGGCGTGTTGCCGATCGTGTCTTCGATAGTTTTGTAAGCCATGGAGATACCGTGAGTGCGAGGCCGATCAATCGATTGATTGTAAACCAGCACCGAGGCTCGCGCCGGCAACCCCATTGTGACGATGGAATAGACGTGCCGCACGATTCACGAGTGTGCATCTGCAGCATGCACGCAAAAAACCCGCGGCATGCCGCGGGAAGCCGTCGCAACGACGGCGGCTGAAGGAGCCCTTTGTCTCGCGTGCGTTACTTCTGCGCGGTGCGGGCAGGTGCCGCAGCAGGCTTCGCCGCCGCGGGCTTGCCCGCGGCCGGTTCCGCCGCACCCGAGCCGGCCGTACCGATCGTCAACCCTTCCCGCTGAAGGCGCTCGACCGTTTGGCCGCCCATGCCTTTCACGCGCGATGCGAGATCGTCTGCATTCCTGAAAGCCCCCCGTGCGCCGCGCTCGTCGAGAATCGCCTTCGCTCGCGCGGGACCGATGCCCTTGATGCCGACGAGTGCATCCTCGTTCGCGGTGTTGACGTCGACGGCCGCCCAGGCCGACGCGATCGCGCCGAACATGGCGGCGGCGGCAAACCATTTCCTGATCATGTACTGGATCTCCGATGAAAACGATCGGCGGCTGCCGACCGTGAGACCCAGTCTAGCGATGCGACGCGCTGGCTTAAACCTGGCCGGATAGCCAACGCACGTAGCGATCGACACCTTCCTGCACCGTCAGGAACGGCGCATCGTAGCCGGCAGCACGCAGTTTCGTCTGGTCGGCCTGCGTGAAGCACTGGTACTTGCCGCGCAGCGCATCCGGGAACGGCACGTATTCGATCAGCCCTTGCTCGACCTGCTGCGCGAGCGTCAGCGGCGGCAGGTTGTCGAGCGCGCGCAGCGTGTTCACGACCGTCGATGCGATGTCGTTGAACGGCTGTGCCCGGCCGGTGCCGAGGTTGAAGATGCCCGATTTCTCCGGATGATCGAAGAAGAACAGGTTCACCTTAGCGACGTCCTCGACCGACACGAAGTCGCGCGTCTGCTCGCCCGGCGCATAACCGTTGTACTCGCCGAACAGCTTGACCTTGCCTTCCGCGCGGAACTGGTTGAAGTTGTGGAACGCGACCGATGCCATGCGGCCCTTGTGTGTCTCGCGCGGACCGTACACGTTGAAGTAGCGGAACCCGGCGATCTGGCTCTTCGCGCTGGGCAGCACGCGGCGGATCACCTGGTCGAACAGGAACTTCGAATAGCCGTAGACGTTCAGCGGCGCCTCGACTTCGCGCTCCTCGACGAAACGCGTCGATCCGCCGTAGATCGCGGCCGACGACGCGTACAGGAACTGCGCGCCCTGCGCGAGGCACGCATCGAGCACCGCGCGGCTGTAGCGGAAGTTGTTGTCCATCATGTAGCGGCCGTCGGTTTCCATCGTGTCCGAACAGGCGCCTTCATGGAACACCGCGCGTACCTTGCCGAAATCGCCGCGCGCGAAGCGCTCGACGAATTCCGTCTTGTCGAGATAGTCGTCGATCTCGCAATCGACGAGATTGCGGAACTTGTCCGCGCGCGTCAGATTGTCGACCGCGATGATGCGCGACTCGCCACGCTCGTTGAGCGCCTTGACGATGTTCGCGCCGATAAAACCGGCTGCGCCGGTGACGATGATGGTCATGGTCGTTCTGCCTGAAAAATTGCAAGAAATACGTGCGGCCCGCTCGGCGCGCCGCCGAATGCGCTCAGTGAAACAGTTCGTCGTAGTCTACCGTGGCCGTACCCAGCTTGCCGACCACGATGCCTGCCGCACGGTTCGCGAGCACGACGGCATCGACGAGCGGCACGCCGGCACCGAGCATCGTCGCGACCGTCGCGATCACGGTATCGCCCGCGCCGGACACGTCATACACCTCGCGCGCGAGCGCCGGTGCGTGCAGTTCGCCCGCTGCGGAAAAGAGCGTCATCCCCTCTTCCGAACGCGTGAGCAGCAACGCGTCGAGTTCGAGCTCCGCACGCAGCTTCGCGACACGCGCGCGCAGATCGTCTTCCGATTGCCACTGACCGATGACCTCGCGCAACTCGGCACGGTTCGGCGTGATCAGCGATGCGCCGCGATAGCGCGCCCAGTCGCCGCCCTTGGGATCGACGAGCACCGGCTTGCCGGCCGCGCGCGCCTTCTCGATCATGGTGGTCACGTGCGTGAGGCCGCCTTTCGCGTAATCCGACATCAGCACGACGTCGTGCTGCGGCAGCAGCGCATCGAAACGCGCGAGCCCGGCGAGCAGCACCTCGTGCGTCGGCATCGCCTCGAAGTCGACGCGCAGCAACTGCTGCTGGCGCGCGAGCACGCGCAACTTGATCGTCGTCGGCAGTGACGCATCGCGTTCGAGATGAGGAGTCACACCGCTGCCGTCGAGCAATTCGACGATGCGCTCTCCCGGCTCGTCGCAGCCGACCACGCACAGGAGCCCGGCCTGACCGCCAAGCGTCACCGCGTTGCGCGCGACGTTGGCCGCACCGCCAAGCCGCTCCTCCTGGCGCTGCACGTGCACGACAGGAACCGGCGCTTCCGGAGAAATGCGTTCGACGTTGCCGAACCAGTAGCGGTCGAGCATCACGTCACCGACCACGAGCACGCGCGAACGCGCGAGCTGCGCGCGCGGTACCGGCACCACTTCGCGAAAGGTAGTCATCCTGCGTTCATCCACGGGGAGAGGACTGGGGGGCGACATGCGGACGCCCGATCGCATGGTAGTCGATGCCGAGTTCGGCCATCGCGTCCGGCTCGTACAGATTGCGTCCGTCGAAGATCACCGGCGCCTTCAGTTCGGCCTTCAGGCGCGTGAAATCCGGGCTCCTGAATTCCTTCCATTCGGTGACGATCACGAGCGCATCCGCGGCGGCCACGGCCGCGTCCTGGGTATCGACGAAGTGCAGGCGTGCAAGCGCGTCGGGAGCCTCACCGAGATCGAGCGCGAACACACGGCGCGCCTCGTCGATCGCGACCGGATCGTACGCGCGCACGGTCGCGCCACGCCCGAGCAGCGCGGCGATCAGCCGACGGCTCGGCGCCTCGCGCATGTCGTCCGTGTTCGGCTTGAACGCGAGGCCCCAGACCGCGAATTCGCGACCGTTCAGGTCTGCGCCGAAGCGCTGCTCGATCTTGCCGATCAGAACGTCCTTCTGTGCGGAGTTGGCCGCTTCGACGGCCTCCAGGATGCGCAGCGGCTGGCCGTTTTCGCTCGCGGTGCGAATCAACGCCTGCACGTCCTTCGGGAAGCACGAGCCGCCGTAACCAACGCCCGCGTACAGGAAGTGATAGCCGATGCGCGGATCGGATCCGATCCCGCGGCGCACGGCTTCGATGTCGGCACCGACTTTGTCGGCGAGATTCGACATTTCGTTCATGAACGAAATGCGCGTTGCGAGCATCGCATTCGCCGCATATTTCGCGAATTCCGCCGAACGCACGTCCATGTAGATCGTGCGCTCGTGATTGCGGTTGAACGGCGCGTACAGCTTCTTCATCTTCTCGCGCGCCACCGTGCCCGTCTCGTCGTCGTCGACACCGATGATGATTCGGTCCGGGCGCATGAAGTCCTCGACTGCCGCGCCTTCCTTCAGGAATTCCGGATTCGACACGACCGAGAAACGGTGCGCGACGCTGCCCGCAAGGCCGCGCGCGCCGAGTGCCTCGTCGACCACCGCGCGCACGCGCTGCGCGGTGCCGACCGGCACCGTCGACTTGTCGACGATCACCTTGAAACCGGTCATGTACCGGCCGATGTTGCGCGCGGCCTCGAGCACGTATTGCAGGTCGGCCGAACCGTCCTCGTCGGGCGGTGTGCCGACCGCGATGAACTGGATCTCCCCGTGGGCAACGCTCGCCTCGATATCGGTCGAGAAGCGCAGACGTCCTGCCGCGCGATTGCGCGCGACGATGTCCAGCAGGCCCGGTTCGTGAATCGGCATCCCGCCGGTGTTCAGGATCTCGATCTTGCGCGGATCGACATCCAGACAGAAGACGTCGTGGCCGATCTCGGCGAGGCAGGAGCCCGTGACGAGACCGACATATCCAGTGCCGATGATGGTGATTTTCATAGATGTTCCGGTAAGTCCCGGTAAATGACTAACTTGGCCGCCGGACCGGGCCCGGCGACAACCGCAGCGCTTGCGCGTTGAACGCCGGGATCAGCCCGGCATCGCAGGTTCGACGCGGCGCGGCGCATAGGTTTCCCAGCCGCTGCATCCGGGGCACTGCCAGTAGAAGAGCCGTGCCCGGAAACCGCAATTCTGGCACGTATAGCGTGGCAGATTTTTGGTGCGCTGCTTGATCAGCGCACGCATCATTTCAAGTTCCTTACGGCGCGGCTCGTCGGCGGCCGCGATCTGCGCATCGAGCAGGTGCAGCATGCCCGACAGGTTCGGCGACTTCTCCATCTGCGTACGCGCGAGTGTGTGCGCCGCTTCCTGGCCGCGCAACCCGGCGATGTGCTGATAAGCGATATCAAGCAGGTCGTTCGACGTATAACGATCGACGTAGCCCATCAGCAGCTCGGCACCCTCGACCGGCTTGCCGAGCGCGACATAGGCCTTCATCAGCTTGTCGGCGACGAGCGGCAGATACGCCGGATTCTGCGCTTCGACACGCTTCCAGTGCTCGATCGCGGCCGCATGATCGCCCGCCGCCTGCGCGGCGTCGCCGGACAGGATCGTCGCGCGGACGTTCTGCGGGTTCGCTGCAAGCGCGAGCTTCAATTGATCGGCCGCGGCCGCGGCGTTCTTGCGTTGCAGCGCCTCCTGCGCGAGTTCGCAATGGAACTGCGCGATTTCGGTGCCGAGCGGCTTGTCGCTCATCGATTCGATGCGTTTCGCGGTATCGATCGACTTGTTCCAGTCCTTTTCGATCTCGTAGATCGTCAGCAGCGCCCGCTGCGCGCCCAGCGCGTAATCGCCATCGGCGAGCCGGTGGAAGGCCTCCTCCGCACGATCGAGCAGGCCGGCCTTCAGGAAATCCTGGCCGAGCTCGTACAGCGCGTGATCGCGCTCGTTCACGGGCAGGTCCGTGCGGCTCAGCAGGTTCTGATGCACGCGGATCGCACGGTCCGTTTCGCCGCGGCGGCGAAACAGGTTGCCGAGCGCGAAGTGCAACTCGACCGTCTCGGGGTCGAGCTTCGCGACCTCGATGAACGCGTCGATCGCCTTGTCCGGTTGTTCGTTCAACAGAAAGTTCAGGCCGCGGAAATACGATCGCGGCAGGTTGGCGCTCTCCGACAGGAGGTTCTTCAGGTCATAGCGTGACGCCGCCCAGCCGAGCGCGAACGCCACCGGAATCGCGAGCAACCACCAAAAATCCAGATCCATGCGAAATATCGAAGCAGAGACGAAAACCGCGCCGGGGTCGGCGCGGCGTCCGTGTTAAATGACGGGCGGCATCGGCGGCTGGTCGACGACGGCCGGGGTTTCGCGCGCCGTACGCAGATCGCGCTTCAGGCGCCCGTTCTCGAGGCGCATGCGGAACATCGCCGGCAGCGCGGACAGCAGGCCGGCCAGCAGCCCCACGACGAAAAACGCGAGGCCGATCAGGATCAGCGGCGCTTGCCATGCGTGGCCGGCAACGAAATTCAGCGTCGCGGTTTGCGTATTGGCCAGCGCGAGCACCAGCAGCAGCACGAACACCAATACCCGGATCAGCCAGACGATAAACTTCATGTAGCCCTCTCTTTGTTGAGGTTTGCCGTGGCGCGCGACTCCCCTTCGCGGCGCCGAATCGACCCGTATTGTAAAGGAAGCGTTTGCGCGTCACCGCACATCCTGCGGGTGCGCGTTGTCACGCGGACGCCGGAAATGAAAAAAGCGCCCGCAAGGGGCGCTTTTTTCTTCAGCCTTCGCCGGACGGATTCCGGGCAAGCCGCACGACGCTCAACGCTCGTCGTCCGGATCATCAGCTTTCAGCGGCTCGCCGGCGCGGCCGTCGACGCGTTCACGCAATTCCTTGCCGGGCTTGAAGTGAGGCACGAACTTCTCGGGCACCTGCACTTTCTCCCCCGACTTCGGGTTGCGTCCAACGCGCGCCGGGCGACGGTTGAGGCCGAAACTGCCGAAACCCCGAATTTCGATGCGATGCCCTTTCGACAAGGCGTCGGACATTGCATCGAGCATCGTTTTCACCGCGAAATCCGCATCCTTGAGGACAAGTTGCGGAAATCGCAGTGCCAGCTGCGCGACCAACTCGGATTTGGTCATACTTCAGCAGACCTCGTGAGGCTTACTGGTTCTGGCCGTCGAGCTTCGCCTTCAGCAGCGCGCCGAGGTTGGTCGTACCGGTCGCAGCAGCGCTGGTGTCCGACTGCAGGCCGCGGATCGCTTCCTGTTGTTCAGCCGAATCCTTCGCCTTGATCGACAGGTTGATGCCACGCGACTTGCGATCGATGTTGATCACCATCGCGTTGACCTTGTCGCCTTCCTTCAGCACGTTGCGTGCGTCTTCGACGCGATCCTGCGAGATTTCCGATGCACGCAGGTAGCCTTCGATGTCGCCCGTCAGCGTGACGACAGCGCCCTTCGCATCGACCGACTTCACCACGCCGTCGACGATCGAACCCTTGTCGTTCATTGCAACGTAGTTGCTGAACGGGTCGCCTTCGAGCTGCTTGATGCCGAGCGAAATACGCTCCTTCTCGACGTCGATACCGAGCACGATCGCTTCGACTTCGTCGCCCTTCTTGTACTTGCGAACGGCTTCTTCGCCGGCTTCGCTCCACGACAGGTCCGACAGGTGGACCAGGCCGTCGATGCCGCCCGGCAGACCGATGAACACGCCGAAGTCGGTGATCGACTTGATTGCGCCCGTGATCTTGTCGCCCTTCTTGAAGTTGCGGCTGAAGTCATCCCACGGATTCGGCTTGCACTGCTTCATGCCGAGGCTGATACGACGACGGTCTTCGTCGATCTCAAGGACCATGACTTCGACTTCGTCGCCCAGCTGGACAACCTTCGACGGAGCAACGTTCTTGTTGGTCCAGTCCATTTCCGACACGTGGACGAGGCCTTCGATGCCCGATTCCACTTCGACGAATGCGCCGTAGTCGGTGATGTTCGTGACCTTGCCGAACAGGCGCGTGCCCGACGGGTAACGGCGCGAGATGCCTTCCCACGGATCGTCGCCCAGTTGCTTGATGCCCAGCGAGACGCGGTTCTTCTCTTGATCGAACTTGAGGATCTTCGCGGTGACTTCCTGGCCAACCGACAGGACTTCGCTCGGGTGACGCACACGACGCCATGCGATGTCGGTGATGTGCAGCAGGCCGTCGATGCCGCCGAGGTCGACGAACGCGCCGTAGTCGGTGATGTTCTTGACCACGCCGTTGACGATCGCGCCTTCCTTCAGCGTCTCGAGCAGCTTCGCGCGCTCTTCGCCTTGCGTTGCTTCGATCACTGCACGACGCGACAGCACGACGTTGTTACGCTTGCGATCGAGCTTGATCACGCGGAACTCGAGCGTCTTGCCTTCGTACGGGGTCGTGTCCTTGACCGGACGCGTGTCGACCAGCGAACCCGGCAGGAACGCGCGGATGCCGTTGACCATCACGGTCATGCCGCCCTTCACCTTGCCGGTGATCGTGCCGGTGACGAGTTCGTTGTTGTCGAGAGCCTTTTCCAGCGACAGCCACGATGCAAGGCGCTTCGCCTTGTCGCGCGACAGGATCGTGTCGCCGTAGCCGTTTTCGAGTGCGTCGATCGCGACGGACACGAAATCGCCCGACTGCACCTCAACCTCGCCCTGATCGTTCAGGAATTCCTCGATCGGAATGTAAGCCTCGGACTTCAGGCCTGCATTGACGACCACGAAGTTGTGGTCGACGCGCACGACTTCGGCGGAAATCACTTCGCCGGCGCGCATGTCTTGGCGGGTCAGCGACTCTTCGAACAGAGCCGCGAAAGATTCAGTATTCGGGTTGGAGGTTTGCAGGTCGGACATAAAAATCTGATTGTGCATGGCTCGCTGTGCCACGCCGGCCGGAATGGCAGGCTGAAAGGGCCAGATCGAGGACCACACGGGGTTAAGGGTTCGAAACACGCTCCGCGCCTTTCGCGCAAAGCACCTACTGCTGCCTGCCTTCTCAGGCGGGCTGGCCCAGCGCCCGGTACCACTGCAGCACCTGGTCGACTGCTTCATCGACCGAAAGTGCCGACGTATCGAGCAGCTTGGCATCTGCCGCAGGCTTCAGCGGCGCGGCTGCGCGATTGCTGTCGCGCGCGTCACGTTCACGAAGATCCCGGAGCAAGTTATCAATATTAGCAGAAAAACCTTTTTGCATCAATTGCTTATGCCGCCTGGCCGCGCGAGCCTCGGCACTGGCCGTCAGGAACACCTTCAGCACGGCGTCCGGGAAGATCACGGTGCCCATGTCGCGGCCGTCGGCGACGAGGCCCGGCGTCTTGCGGAACGCGCGCTGGCGCGCGACGAGCGCGGTACGCACCGGCCCGTGCACGGCAATCGCCGACGCGCGGTTGCCGACCGCTTCGGCGCGGATGTCGTTCGACACGTCGACGCCATCGAGCTGCGCGCAGCCCTCGCGAAACGTGATGTGAAGATCGTCGATCAGCTTCACGAGCGCGTCGACATCCTCCGCCGCGATGCCGTAGCGCACGCTCGCGAGCGCGGCGAGCCGGTACAGCGCGCCGCTGTCGAGCAGGTGAAAGCCGAGATGCGCGGCGACGAGCGCCGCGACGGTGCCTTTGCCGGAAGCGGTCGGACCGTCGATCGTGATGACGGGAGTCGGGTGAAAGGGTCGGGTCGATTTCATCGGAACTGTCGGGTCAGGCTTTGGCGAGCGCGGCAAAGCGGTCGAAATAGTCGGGGAACGTCTTGCCGACGCACTTCGGATCGTTGATCCGCACGGGCACGCCGCCCAGGCTGACGAGCGAGAAGCACATCGCCATCCGGTGATCGTCGTACGTGTCGATCGCTGCATTCGGCGTGAGCCGTTGCGGCGGCGTAACGACCAGATAGTCGGGGCCTTCCTCGACGGTCGCGCCGACCTTGCGCAGTTCGGTCGCCATCGCGGCGATGCGGTCGGTTTCCTTCACGCGCCAGCTCGCGATGTTGCGCAGCGTGCTCGTGCCGCTCGCGAACAGCGCCGCGACCGCGATGGTCATCGCCGCGTCGGGAATCAGGTTGAAGTCCATGTCGATCGGCTCGAGCTTGCCATGGTCATGGCCGATGCCGCGTACCTCGATCCAGTCGTCGCCCATCGATACGTTCGCGCCCATCTGCATCAGTGCGTTCGCGAAGCCGACGTCGCCCTGGATGCTCGCGCGCCCCACGCCCTCGACGCGCAGCGGGCCGCCGCCGAGCGCGCCGGCCGCGAGGAAGTACGAGGCCGACGATGCATCGCCCTCGACCATGAGGCGCCCCGGCGAACGGTAGCGCACGCCGGCCGGCACGACGAAGCGCTGCCAGCCGTCGCGCTCGACGGTCACGCCGAAGCGCGCCATCAGCCGGATCGTGATGTCGATGTACGGCTTCGAGATCAATTCGCCGTCGACTTCGACGACGATCGTGCCGTCCTTCGCCTTCACGAGCGGCAGCGTCATCAGCAGCGCGGTGAGGAACTGGCTCGACACGTCGCCGCGCACGCGGATCGGCGCGTCGACCGTGATCGCCGCAGGCTTTATCCGCAGCGGCGGAAAGCCTTCGTTTTGCTCGTAGTCGATCTGCGCGCCGATCTGCCGCAGGCCGTCGACGAGGTCGCCGATCGGCCGCTCGTGCATGCGCGGCACGCCGTGCACGCGATAGTCGCCGCCGTTGACCGCGAGTGCCGCCGTCAACGGTCGCACCGCGGTGCCCGCGTTGCCGAGGAACAGATCGGCGGTCTTCGCGGTGAACGCGCCACGCGTGCCGGTGACGACACAGGTGTCGCCCTCGCGCGCGAGCTTCACCCCAAGCTTGCCGAGCGCGTCGAGCATCACGCGCGTGTCGTCGGAATCCAGCAGGTTGGTGATCGTCGTATCGCCTTCAGCAAGCGCCGCGAGCAGCAGCACGCGGTTCGAGATGCTTTTCGAGCCGGGCAGGCGCACGGTGCCCGATGCGCTGGAATATGGGCCGAGATCGAGATAGTCCATGGGAATCGTCCTGTTTCCTGTTATTTCTTGACCGGTTCGGCAGCGGGCTGCGCGCCACGTTCCTGCCAGGCCTTGCGTGCAGCGCGCGAGCGAGTGAACACGGCTTCGAGCGCCGCGCCATCGCCAGCGTCGATCGCCGCGCGCAGCCGGGCGAGCACGCGCGTGTAGCCGTCGAGCTCATCGAGCAGCGCCGCGCGGTTCGCGACACACACGTCGCGCCACATTTCCGGGCTCGACGCCGCGATCCGCGTGAAGTCCCGGAAGCCGCCCGCCGCGTACGAGAATTTCAGTTCGGCATCCGCCTCGCCGAGAATTTGCTCTACGAGCGCGAACGACAGCACATGCGGCAGATGACTGATCGACGCGAACACGCGATCGTGCTGCGCCGTGCTCATGGTGCGCACGTCGGCGCCGGTCGCCCGCCACATTGCATCGATCCGCGCGACCGCTTCGAGCGCGTTCTCCGGCAACGGACACAGCACGACGTTGCGACCGACGTACAGATCCGGCAGCGCGGCCTCGACGCCGCTCGATTCGCGCCCGGCGATCGGATGGCCCGGCACGAATTGCGCGATCCGCGCACCGAGCGCGTCGCGTGCCGCCGTGACGACGTCGGACTTGGTGCTGCCTGCGTCGGTGACGATCGTCGCAGCGTCAAGCCACGGCGCGATGCGCGCGAGCAACGGGCCCGTTTGCGCGACGGGTGCAGCCAGCAATACGAGATCGGCGCCGGCAAGCGCATCGCGCAGTTGCGCATCGTCGTCGAGCGCCACCGCGCGATCGATCACGCCGAGCGCGAGCGCGCGCTCGACCGTCGCACGCGAACGACCGACGCCGACGACTTCGCCCGCGCCACCCGGTGTGCGCTCGCGCAGCGCGCGCGCCAGCGATCCGCCGATCAGGCCGACGCCGAAGATGACAAGTTTGTTGAATGCAAAGCCTGACACGACAAGAGCCAAGTGACGCGCGCGGAACGACGCCCCGCGCACGGAAGTCCAGATTCCGGGCAACGGGCCCGCACCCGGCGCAACCTGCACCGGATACCGCCCGAACCCGCCTTGGGCAGCGCCGCCCGGCCTGCCCCACCCGCTTCGCCGCGCCGCCTGCTCGGTGCAGGCGACGGGCCGCTACGCGTCAGCGCGCGCGCGGATACGAACCGAGTATCTTCAGGAACGCGGCCTTCTGACCGAGCTCCGCGAGCGCGGCGGCCACGGCTGGCTCGTCCCGGTGCCCTTCGATGTCGATGTAGAAGTAATACTCCCACGTGCCGACCCGCGCCGGGCGCGACTCGAAGCGCGTCATCGACACACCGTGCCGCGCGAGCGGTTCGAGCAGCTTGAACACCGCGCCCGGCTCGTTCTTCACCGACACGATCAGCGACGTCTGGTCGTGACCGCTCTGCCCGGCCGGCTGTTTGCCGACGATCACGAAGCGCGTGCGATTGTGCGGATCGTCCTGGATCAGCGAGAACGCGATCTGCAGGCCGTAGTGCGCGGCCGCGCGGTCGCCTGCGATCGCCGCGACGCTCGGATCCGCCGCCGCGAGACGCGCGGCCTCCGCATTGCTCGACACCGCTTGCCGCTCGAGCTGCGGCGCGTTCGCGGCAAGCCACTGCTGGCATTGCGCGAGCGCCTGCGCATGCGCGCAGACGCGCGTCACGCCGTCGAGCGTGCCGCTCTGCGTGAGCAGGTTGTGATGGATCGGCAGCGCGAGTTCACCGCTGATCAGCAACTGCGTCTGCAGCAACAGGTCGAGCGTGCGCGACACCGCACCTTCGGTCGAGTTCTCGACCGGCGCGATGCCGAATGCGGACGCGCCTGCCTCGACCGAGCGGAATACCTCATCGATCGACGGACACGGCAGCCCTTCGATCGACTGGCCGAAGTACTCGAACATCGCCTGTTCGCTGTACGTGCCGACCGGCCCGAGGAACGCGACGTGGATCGTCTGTTCGAGCGCGCGGCTCGCGGCCATGATCTCGCGCCAGATGGCGCTGATGTGCTCGCTCGCGAGCGGTCCCGCGCTCATGTCCTGCAGGCGCGCGATCACCTGCAGCTCGCGCTCCGGCCGGAACACCGGCGCGTTGAAATGCTTCTTGACCTCGCCCACCTCGAGCGCCACCGCGGCGCGCTGGTTGAGGAGCGCGATCAGCTGCGCGTCGATCGCGTCGATGCGGTCGCGCAGCGGTTTCAGGCGGGAATTCAGTTCGTCGTCCATGCGTAGTTGCCGTGCTGTTTGAACAGCGCGCGCTCAGGCGCCGCGCTGTTCGAAGTCCTTCATGTACTCGACGAGCGCTTTCACGCCCTCGAGCGGCACCGCGTTGTAGATCGACGCCCGCATGCCGCCGACGGACTTGTGGCCCTTCAGCTGCAGCAGCCCGCGCGCCTTTGCGCCGGCAAGGAAGTCTTCGTTGCGCGTTTCGTCGGCCAGGAAAAAGGGCACGTTCATACGTGAACGCGCCGCCGGCTCGACCTTGTTCAGATAGAAGCTGCTCGCATCGATCGTGTCGTAGAGCAGCTTCGCCTTCTCGATATTGCGCGCCTCGATCGCCTCGAGGCCGCCCTGCCGCTTCAACCACTGGAACACGAGGCCCGCGATGTAGATCGCATAGGTAGGCGGCGTGTTGTACAGCGAGTTGTTCGCGGCGACGGTCTTCCATTCGAATGCGGACGGGCAGATGGACAGCGCGCGATCGAGCAGATCCTCGCGCACGATCACGACCGTCACGCCGGCCATCCCGATGTTCTTCTGCGCGCCGCCGAACAGCACGCCGTACTTCGCGACGTCCATCGGACGCGACAGAATGTGTGACGACACGTCCGCGACGAGCGGCACGTCGCCGAGGTCCGGAATCTCGAACGTCTCGACGCCGTCGATCGTCTCGTTCGTGCACAGATGCACGTAGGCTGGATCGTCCGACAGCTGCCATTCGGCGCGGGCGGGCGCGCGCGTGAAACCGTCGGCCGTCTTGCCGGATGCGGCCAGATGCGGCGTGCCGTATTTCTTCGATTCGTTGAACGACTTCTGCGACCACGCGCCCGTCACGACGAAGTCGGCGGTCTTGCGCGAACCGAGCAGGTTCATCGGCACGATCGCGTTCTCGGCAATGCCGCCGCCCTGCAGGAACATGATCCGGTGGCTGGCCGGCACATCGAGCAGCTCGCGCAGGTCGGTCAGCGCTGCCTCGTGGATCGACATGAATTCCTTGCCGCGATGGCTCATCTCCATCACGCTCATGCCGCTGCCGTGCCAGTCGAGCATTTCGTCGGCAGCTTGCCGCAGCACTTCCTCGGGCATCGCCGCAGGGCCGGCGGAGAAATTAAAGACGCGCATCGTGAAAACCTCGGGAGGGACGCGACCGGCTTGCCGCCGGCAGAAAGAACCGCGCCAGAAAAGAAATGGCCGCTTGCGCTCGCGCGCAAACGGCCATTATCGCACTGTCATCAGGCTCCCGCCAAACCCGGCCGAACGGCCGGGCGGCGTGCCCGGACGGCTTACTTGCCCGGCTTGACTGCCGCGACTTCCTTGTCAGCCTGCGTACGCGTTGCCTGGATCGCTTGCGGCATGTACTTCTGCATCAGGCCGTTGACCACGTCGCGACCGACCTGATCCTGAACCTGGATGAACTTGCGGCCCGTCGGGCTCTTGTAGAACGTCGTCAGATCCTTGATCTCCGACGTGCTGTAGTACTTCGCGTACGCGTCGTACTGAGCCGACATCGCGTCGTTCTGGAACTGCTGCGTGCCGAACACCTTGCCTGCGCCGTCAACCAGCTTCGGCACCGCGTTCTTCTGCAGCGTCGGAACGGCGGCTTGCTTTTGCTTGTCGTTCAGCGTCTTGTTTTCCGACAGCGCGTCCGACAGGATTGCCGGCACGAGTTGCTTTGCCTGCATCTCGGCGCTGTTGCCGATTGCCGACACGAGCTTCGGCGCGTCGATCGCGTCGAGCAGATCCTTGATCGCCGCCTTCTTGTCGGCGTCGATCGGCGCAGCTGCCGCGGTCGCAGCCGGTGCGGAATTCGACAGCGCTTGCGCCATCGCGAACGTCGGCACCAGTGCAGCCAGCAGAACCAGTTGCTTGAATTGCTTTTGCATCATCACTCCCTTTTGGAAATATGAATGGTTGCTCGCCGGCCGCGGCGCTTCACGCCCGCGGCGGCCAGAGTCTCATCCGTTCTTCAGGCTTCGCCGTCCGACGCCTCGTCGGCCTCGCCATCGCCCTCTTCGGCCTCCGCGATCTGCTGCAGGCCAGAAAGCTTGGTACCCTCATCGAGACTAATGAGTGTAACACCTTGCGTGGCACGCCCCATCTCGCGAATCTCGGATACGCGGGTGCGAATCAACACGCCGGCCGTCGTAATCAGCATGATCTGATCCTCGGCGTCGACGAGCGTCGCGGCCACGACCTTGCCGTTGCGCTCGGACGTCTGGATCGCGATCATACCCTTCGTACCGCGGCCATGGCGCGTGTACTCGGTGATCGGCGTGCGCTTGCCGTAGCCGTTCTCGGTCGCGGTGAGCACGGTCTGCTCCTCGCTGCCCGCGACCAGCATCGCGATGACCTGCTGCCCGTCCTCGAGCTGCATGCCGCGCACGCCGCGCGCCTCGCGGCCCATCGGGCGCACGTCGTTCTCGTCGAAGCGCACGGCCTTGCCGGCGTCGGAGAACAGCATCACGTCGTGCGCGCCGTCGGTGATCGACGCACCGATCAGGAAGTCGCCGTCGTCGAGGCCGACCGCGATGATGCCCTTCTTCATCGGGCGGCTGAATGCTTCGAGCGGCGTCTTCTTCACCGTGCCGAGCGACGTCGCCATGAAGATGAACTTGTCGGCCGAGAATTCCTTGACCGGCAGCACGACGTTGATCTTCTCGCCTTCCTGCAGCGGGAACATGTTGACGATCGGACGGCCGCGCGAGTTGCGCGAGCCCTGCGGCACTTCATAGACCTTGACCCAGTACACGCGGCCGCGGTTCGAGAAGCACAGGATGTAGTCGTGGGTGTTCGCGATGAACAGCGTCTCGATCCAGTCGTCTTCCTTCATCTGCGTCGCCTGCTTGCCGCGGCCGCCGCGCTTCTGAGCGCGATACTCGGACAGCGGCTGCGACTTCACGTAGCCCGCGTGCGACATCGTGACGACCATGTCCTGCGGCGTGATCAGGTCTTCGGTATTCAGTTCGGTCGCGTTCAGCTCGATCTTCGAGCGGCGTGCGTCGCCGAATTCGGCCTTCACCGCCGTCAGCTCCTCGCCGATCATCGTCGTGATCCGCTCGGGGCGCGCGAGGATGTCCAGCAGGTCGGCGATCTGCGCCATCACTTCGCGGTACTCGCCGATGATCTTGTCCTGCTCGAGGCCGGTCAGGCGCTGCAGACGCATCTGCAGGATTTCCTGCGCCTGCGTGTCGGACAGACGGTACAGCCCGTCGGCCTGCATCCCGAACACCGGGTTCAGGCCTTCCGGACGGTACGCGGAGCGGCCGCCCGCCGATGCGTTCTCGGTCTCGGCGCGCGTCAGCATCTCGCGCACGAGCGACGAATCCCACGGCTTCGCCATCAACTCCTGCTTCGCGATCGGCGGCGTCGGCGCTGCCTTGATGATCGCGATGAACTCGTCGATGTTCGCGAGCGCGACCGCGAGACCTTCGAGCACGTGGCCGCGTTCGCGCGCCTTGCGCAGTTCGTAGATCGTGCGGCGCGTCAGCACTTCGCGTCGATGCGACAGGAAGCTCTGCAGGATTTCCTTCAGGTTCAGCAGCTTCGGCTGGCCGTCGACGAGCGCGACCATGTTCATGCCGAACGTGTCCTGCAGCTGCGTCGCCTTGTACAGGTTGTTCAGCACCACTTCGGGCACTTCGCCGCGCTTCAGCTCGATCACGACGCGCATGCCGCTCTTGTCGGACTCGTCGCGGATGTCGGAGATGCCCTCGAGCTTCTTCTCGTTGACGAGCTCGGCGATGCGCTCGAGCAGCGAGCGCTTGTTCACCTGGTACGGCAGCTCGTCGACGATGATCGCCATCCGCTGGCCGCGGTCGATCTCCTCGAAGTGCGTGGCCGCGCGCATCACGACGCGGCCGCGCCCGGTGCGATAGCCGTCGCGCACGCCGGCGACACCGTAGATGATGCCGGCCGTCGGGAAGTCCGGCGCCGGGATGATCTCGATCAGCTCGTCGATCGTCGCTTCCGGGTTGTTCAGCAGATGCTGGCACGCGTCGACGACTTCGTTCAGGTTGTGCGGCGGGATATTGGTCGCCATGCCGACCGCGATACCCGACGAGCCGTTGATCAGCAGGTTCGGGATGCGCGACGGCAGGACCGACGGTTGCATCTCGTTGCCGTCGTAGTTCGGCTCGAAGTCGACCGTTTCCTTGTCGATGTCGGCGAGCAGCTCGTGACCGATCTTCGCCATGCGAATTTCGGTGTAACGCATCGCCGCGGCATTGTCACCGTCGATCGAGCCGAAGTTGCCCTGTCCGTCGATCAGCATGTAGCGCAGCGAGAAGTCCTGCGCCATCCGCACGATCGTGTCGTACACCGCGGTATCGCCGTGAGGGTGATACTTACCGATCACGTCACCGACGATACGCGCCGATTTCTTGTACGCGCGGTTCCAGTCGTTGTTCAGTTCGTGCATCGCGAACAGTACGCGCCGGTGCACGGGCTTCAGGCCATCGCGGACATCCGGAAGGGCACGTCCGACGATCACGCTCATCGCGTAATCGAGATACGAACGGCGCATTTCCTCCTCTAGGGAGGTGGGCAGGGTCTCTTTGGCGAATTGATCCATGTATCCGTATCGTTTCGGAGCGAAGACGGCGAACGCCTTTCGCGTGGGCGCTGCATGCGCAACGCAACGCGAGATTCTAACATGCACGCATCAACCGCCAATTCGCCACCCCCTCTATATGTAAACAGCAAAAATCGCGGCCCATGGCAAAGGCACCCCGGAACGACCATGATCGCGCCCCATTCAGGAAGCCCGGGTTGCTCTGGCCCTCGTCACGCACGCGCGTAAACCCCTTGCGGCCTTTCATGCAATTTCGCGGACACACTCTTGACAATTTCTGAAAGTTACGGCAGGCGGGTGTTGCGCATGCACCACAAAGTTGAAGCGATCTTGGGGTGGGGAGGATTTTTTTTCGTAGGAAGGGAACGATATGGCAAAATGCCAACGCACTGAAAGTTAGACGCTGCTCGAAGTCTACACAGAGCGGTGCCGCGTTTTTTGTGCCGCACCAATGTTATACTTCGAGCAATGTATGACTTGTCACCGTCAACAGGCTCGCAGTAAACCTGCGGTAATCTCAATTTCGAGAGGAGAAATATGAATAAACTTTCAAAGCTCGCGTTCATTGCAGCTACCGCAGTTATGGCTGCATCCGCTTCGGCACAGTCGGTGCCGGCGTCGCGTCAAGCCGTCAACGACAACTGGGTGAACGGCACGGGCGAATGGGTGTGGATGAACGGCACGAACGAGCTCTGCTGGCGTGACGCGTTCTGGACGCCGGCCACCGCCAACGCAAAGTGCGATGGCGCACTGGTCGCCCAGGCACCGCAGCCGCCGGTCGCTCCGGTTGCTCCGGCCATCACGAGCCAGAAGATCACGTACCAAGCCGACGCACTGTTCGACTTCGACAAGGCAACGCTCAAGCCGCTGGGCAAGCAAAAGCTGGACGAACTGGCTTCGAAGATCGAGGGCATGAACACGGAAGTGGTCGTCGCTACGGGCTACACGGACCGCATCGGTTCGGACAAGTACAACGACCGTCTGTCGCTGCGCCGCGCGCAAGCTGTCAAGTCGTACCTGGTCAGCAAGGGTGTCCCGGCCAACAAGATCTACACGGAAGGCAAGGGCAAGCGCAACCCGGTCACGACCGGCTGCAACCAGAAGAACCGCAAGCAACTGATCGCCTGCCTCGCACCGGACCGCCGCGTGGAAGTCGAAGTGGTCGGTACGCAAGAAGTTCAGAAGACGACCGTTCCGGCGCAGTAAGCCGCGGTTTTCGACTGCTTCAAAGCCCCGCTCCGGCGGGGCTTTTTCTTTGACGCCCGTCCAGGCGCTCGCTGGCCTCGTTGTGCGCCCCCTTATATACTCGGGGCTGACGTACCGACGCACTACCCTCCTTCCGTAGCCCGTTTGCCGACATGACCAACGCCGATCCGCACGAACTCCAGAAATTCAGCGACCTCGCCCATCGGTGGTGGGACCCGAATGCCGAATTCAAGCCCTTGCACGACCTGAATCCGGTCCGGCTCGGCTGGATCGATTCGCATGCGCACCTCGCCGGCAAGCGCGCACTCGATATCGGCTGCGGCGGCGGCATCCTGTCCGAATCAATGGCCGGTCTCGGCGCCCAGGTGAAAGGCATCGACCTGTCGACCGAAGCGCTCGGCGTCGCCGACCTGCACAGTCTCGAAAGCGGCATCACCGTCGACTACGAGGCGATCGCCGCCGAAGCGATCGCCGAACGCGAGCCGGGCACGTACGACGTCGTCACCTGCATGGAGATGCTCGAGCACGTGCCTTCGCCGGCCGGCGTCGTCGCCGCGTGCGCGACGCTCGTGAAGCCGGGCGGCTGGGTGTTCTTCTCCACGCTGAACCGCAACCTGAAGTCCTACCTGTTCGCGGTAATCGGCGCTGAGTACATCGCGCAGATGCTGCCGAAGGGCACCCACGACTACGCGCGCTTCATCCGCCCGTCGGAACTGGCGAGCTTCGTGCGCGGGACCGATCTGCACATCGTGGAGATCAAGGGTATTACCTATCACCCGATCGGCAAACGCTTCGCGCTGTCGAACGACACCGACATCAACTATCTCGTCGCGTGCCGCCGCGGCGCGTGACCCTCCGACCGGCATGACGATTCCCCTTTCGACCGAGCGGCCCGTATTCGACGCGCCGCGCCTGCTGCACTGCGATGCCGTGCTGTTCGACCTCGACGGCACGCTCGCCGACACGGCGCCCGACCTCGCCGCTGCAGTCCACAAGATGCAGCGCGTGCGCGGCCTGCCCGAAACGTCGCTCGACGTGCTGCGGCCGCTGGCATCGGCCGGTGCGCGGGGCCTGCTCGGCGGCGCATTCGGCATCGATCCGCATTCGCCCGGCTACGATGCGATGCGCGACGAGTTCCTGACCAATTACGCGACCGACATCTGCGTGCACACGGTGCTCTTCCCCGGCATCGGCGACGTGCTAGACGAACTCGATGCACGCGGCGTGCGCTGGGGCATCGTCACGAACAAGGCCATGCGCCTCACCGCGCCGCTCGCCGACCTGCTCGGCCTCGCGCCGCGCGCGGCCTGCATCGTCGGGGGCGACACAACGCCGCACTCGAAACCGCATCCGGCCCCGCTGTTGCATGCGGCGGAACAAATGACGCTCGCGCCGGAGCGCATCGTCTACGTCGGCGACGATCTTCGCGACATCCAGGCCGGCAGCGCTGCGGGGATGGCGACGGTCGCGGCCGCGTACGGCTACTGCGGTGACGGCGTCGCGCCGGCCGACTGGCAGGCGCAGCATCTCGTCGGCACGACGCAGGAACTGCGCGAACTGCTGCGCGATGTTGGGCTATAATGATTGATCTTATCCGCGGGGGCGACCTGGTTTCGACAGGGGTTGTGAAGCGGCTAGGGCATGTCGAGGACCCGTCACCTCGTTAATCAATGGGAAAATCGTAACTGCAAACGACGATACGTTCGCACTGGCAGCCTAACGGCCGCCGTCCTCTGCCTAGTTCACTGACGGGCTAGTGTCGCAAGACCGGTAGCAATACCGCCAGAGGTCATTTACGTCAGTTAAGCCCTGTCGGCGTCGCGACGCCAGGGTCGAAAACTTAGCGAATCGCCGTAGTGCAGCGTGTTCGTCCGCGTCGCTGCGGTTAAATCAAATGACTGAACTAAACATGTAGAACTAGTCGTGGAGCGCTTCTGGACGCGGGTTCGATTCCCGCCGCCTCCACCAAATTTCGCGCTTGACGCACGAACCCCGCACGACGCGAGTCTGCGGGGTTTTTTGTTGCCTGAGAAGCCGAACGTCCCGTGCCTTCCGAAAAAGCGCCCAGCCTCGGGGGCCGGGCGGAATGCCGCCAGCGATCCGACGGCAGGAGGTGACGGATGTTCGGCGTCGCCCGCACGGTGATCGACCGCGGCGGACGGCACCCTGCCCGGCACGCGACGCGTCATCGCACGCGCAGCATGGCCTCACCGGGCGACGAGCAGCTTAGCTGCCGCGATACAGCGACTTCATTTCTTCTGCACTGGCCGGACGCACGCCGATCGCACGCGAACCCGATGCCGATGCACCCTGCACCTGCGCGCCATAACCGCTGGCATCGGCGCCTTGCGCCTGGGCGAACGCGCTGCGCTGTTGCTCTGCAACACGCGCTGTGGCGGCCTGGATCGCTTCCGGATAGTGCGGATCTTCGCCGCGGGCGGTGTTGTAACCGGCCTGCTGGAGTTGAACCAGTTCGGCACGAACCTGTGCGCGGGTGAGTGCCGAGCCCGACTGCGCGAACGACACGACCGGGGCAACGAGAGCAGCAGCAACGACAACGGCTTGAACGAGCGACTTCATGATGACCTACCTCCAGATTTGTCTGATTTCGCGGTGAACACCCGTTCATCGCTGACAAACCGAAGTTTATGTAGGCGCGTGCTTAAGAATAAGGCAGGTTTCAGGAAGACATCCTTCCCGAAACAAGGGTTAACCCTAGGATGTTGCGGACCTGGTCCAGCCCCGCACGAGCACTCTACGCGAGGCCGAACCACAAAGCATGAGCCCCGCCGGGCAGCACACCGTGCGGGGCTCGAAAAGAACCGCGCGGCATCGGCGCGGTTTGGACAAACGATCGCGGCGTCGACAACCCGGCGCGTCAGTGTCTGCCTATTGAGTGTCCATCGGACACTTCAGGTTGCAGCCGTTCGGGTCCCCCAAATCGCCCTTGCGGCGCAATGCCGACTTCTTGCCATTCTGGTATTTCTGTGACGGCGCCGACGCCGCGAACGGCATCTGCGGATGCTCGTTCAGGCGAAACTGGTCGCTCAGGATCCCGCCGGGCAGGCCTGGTGAATTCTGTGCGAGCGCCAACGGCGAAACGGCGACAAGAAGCCCTGCGGCCAACGCTGCCGCGGAGAAAGGAACGGATAGTTTCATGGCGGGATGACGCCTGAACGGCGTGCTTGTTGGAACGATGATCAAGCGGCAAGCGTAGCGCAAATCCCTCGCTGCTGCAGCGCGGTTCGCGCGCGCCCCCGTTACCGTACATTGCCGTCCGGCATACCGCCCCCGGCGATACCGGCGAATCCGTCCGCGACGCCGGTCAGCGTCCCGCACGCGGACGGATCGTAGCCGTCGAGATGCGCGACGCGGTCGACGAAGCGCGCATCGCGCAGCAAGGCGAGCACGCCGGCGAGAGGTCGCGAATCGAGCTGCGCGCGTTCGCACGCAAAGTAATAGTCCTCGTCGACGATCGGAATGAAATCGAGCCCGAAGTGATGGGCGGCCGGCTCGACGCCGAAGCCGAGATCCGCCATCCCGCTCGCGACGAACGCGGCGATCGCCGAGTGCGTGAGTTCGGCCGACGCATAGCCGTCGATACGCTCGGGATCGATGCCGATCGCGCGCAATGCAAGATCGAGCAGCATCCGCGTGCCCGACCCCGGCTGCCGGTTGACGAAGCGGATGTCGTTGCGGGCGAGATCGGCGAGCCCGCTGACCTGCTTCGGGTTGCCGCGCGGCACGAACAGCCCCTGCTGGCGACGCGTCAGATGAATCAGCACGTGACGCGTGTCGTCGAGCCACGGCCGGTAGATCTGCGCGCACTGTTCGCGGAACGCGCCGCGTGGCAGATGAAAACCGGCCAGCTCGCATTCACCGCGCGCGAGCGACTGCACGGCTTCGACGCTCTCGCGATACTTGATGTCGACGGCTGCCTGCGCGTCGACAAGCGCGGAAACGAGCGTCGCAACCGCGTAGCCGTGCGATGCATGGATGCGCACGGCGCCGTCGCGCTGCGCGAGCCGCCGGTTCAGGTCGCTCGCCACCTCGGCTGCCAGCGCGCGCAGGTTCCCGTCGAGACGATTGCGCGCGAGCCGCTGCGCGTCGACGACCGCCTGCCCCAGTTCCGACAGCGTCGATCCCTTGCCGCGTGCCGTCTCGATCAACTCGCCGCCGACGCACGCCTCCAGCGCCCGCAGCATGCCCCACGCGTGCCGATACGACAGACCTTTCGCCTGCGCGGCCTGCGCGATGCTGCCCGTTTCGGCCACGAGTTCCAGCAACGGGGCAACGTCCGACAGGCTCGCCGTCCGGCCCTCCGTGTCGCGTACGGTCAGATACGCGTCGCATTCGATTCGAATCATTTATGCATTCCGATTTCCTATTGCGACTGCGAAATCTTCCGCTTATCGTTGCTTAAAATCAATCAGGACGAAGTCCGGATGTGCACTATATGAATTAACGGCACATATGAGACTTTGGAGGAGCATAACCGATGTCCCCGAATTCCCCTGCGCCCGACGCGCTCGTCGAGCGCCACGCGCGTGCCGGCCGCTCGCTCGTCGCGATCCTGCATGCGATCCAGGACGATGCAGGCTACGTGCCGGCAGGCTGCGTCGCGCCGCTCGCGAAGGCGCTGAATCTGTCGCGCGCCGAAGTGCACGGCGTGCTCACCTACTATCACCACTTCCGCACCGCGCCGCCCGCGCGCGTAACGATCCAGATGTGTCGCGCCGAAGCGTGCCGCAGCATGGGCTGCGAAGCGCTGGCCGCGCATGCGGAAGCGCGCACGGGTTGTCGATTCGACGCGGCGCACGGCGATGGCGCCGACGCGCACGCGCCTGACGACGTCGCGCTCGAATCGGTCTACTGCCTCGGGCTGTGCGCGCAATCGCCGTCGATGACGGTCAACGGCGTGTTGCACGCAAAGGTCACGCCGGAGAAGTTCGACGCCCTGCTCGCCGACGCGACCGCGCACACTTCGGAGGCAGCATGACGACCCGCATCTACGTTCCGCGCGATTCTTCCGCGCTGGCGCTCGGCGCCGATGCGCTCGCCGCCGCGATCGTTGCGGAAGCCGAGCGGCGCGGCGTCGCGGTCGAACTGATCCGCAACGGCTCGCGTGGGCTGCTGTGGCTCGAGCCGCTCGTCGAGGTCGGGACGGCCGCCGGTCGCGTCGGCTACGCGAACCTGTCAGCCGCAGACGTGCCCGCCCTGTTCGACGCGAACTGGCTCGACGGCGGCGCGCATCCGAGCGGCGTCGGCATAGTCGACGCCCTGCCCTATCTCGCGCGCCAGCAGCGCCTCACGTTCGCGCGCATCGGCCTGACCGATCCACTGTCGATCGACGATTACTTGAAGCACGACGGCCTCGCCGGCCTGAAGAACGCGCTCGCGCTCGACGGCGGCACCGCGTGCGAATTGCTGATCGAATCGGGGCTGCGCGGCCGCGGCGGCGCAGCCTTCCCGGCCGGCATCAAGTGGCGCACCGTCCGGCAGGCCAGCGCATCTCAGAAGTACATCGTCTGCAACGCGGACGAAGGCGATTCGGGCACGTTCTCCGATCGCCTGATCATGGAGAGCGATCCGTACTGCCTGATCGAAGGGATGATCATCGCGGGCATCGCGACGGGCGCGACGCTCGGCTACATCTACGTGCGCAGTGAATACCCGCACGCGATCGCCGCGCTGGAAACCGCGATCGAGCGCGCCCGTGAAGCCGGCTGGCTCGGCGAACGCGTGCTCGGCTCCGCGCATGCGTTCGACCTGCACGTCGCGAAGGGCGCCGGCTCCTACGTGTGCGGCGAGGAAACGGCGCTGCTCGAATCGCTCGAAGGCAAGCGCGGCGTCGTGCGCGCGAAGCCGCCGCTGCCCGCGCTCGCCGGCCTGTTCGGCCAGCCGACCGTGATCAACAACGTGATCACGCTCGCAACCGCACCGGTGATCTTCGCGCGCGGCGCCGCGTTCTATCGCGACTACGGGATGGGTCGCTCGCGCGGCACGCTGCCGTTCCAGCTCGCGGGCAACATCCGCTATGGCGGGCTCGTGGAGCTCGCTTTCGGCGTCACGCTGCGCGAGCTGCTGTTCGACTACGGCGGCGGCACGGCGAGCGGCCGGCCCGCGCGCGCGGCCCAGGTCGGCGGCCCGCTCGGCACCTATCTGCCCGATCACCAGTGGGACGTGCCGCTCGACTACGAGGCATACACGGCGATCGGCGCGGTCGTTGGCCACGGCGGCATCGTGCTGCACGACGATACGTCGAATCTCGCGGAGCTCGCCGAATACGCGATGAAGTTCTGCGCGATCGAATCGTGCGGCAAGTGCACGCCGTGCCGGATCGGATCGACGCGCGGCGTCGAGACGATCGCACGCATTCGCCAGGGCGACAAGTCGGAGCGACAGGTCACGCTGCTGCGCGACCTGTGCGACACGATGCTCGCCGGCTCGCTGTGCGCGATGGGCGGGATGACGCCTTACCCGGTGCTGTCCGCGCTCGACCATTTCCCCGAAGATTTCGGGCTCGCCGCCGGCAAGCAAGCCGCGTCGGGTCCGGTCAAGGCTGCGGCCTGACCCAGAAGGAGCCCTGAATGTCCCTCGACACGAACAACGTCCGCCAAGGCGGCTGCGGCTCGGGCCAATGCGCGTGCAAGAGCGCCGCCCAGGCGCGCGTGCGCGATCCGTTCGACGAAACCGACTACGGCACGCCGCAACGGCATGCCGATACCGACGTCACGCTCGAAATCGACGGCCAGCCGGTGACGGTGCCGGCCGGCACGTCGGTGATGCGCGCCGCGATCGAAGCCGGCGTCAACGTGCCCAAGCTTTGCGCGACCGATTCGCTCGAACCGTTCGGATCGTGCCGTCTGTGCCTGGTCGAAATCGAGGGCCGGCGCGGCTATCCGGCATCGTGCACGACGCCCGCCGAAGCCGGGATGAAGGTGCGCACGCAGTCGGACCGGCTGCAGTCGCTGCGCCGCAACGTGATGGAACTGTACATCTCCGACCATCCGCTCGACTGCCTCACCTGCCCCGCCAACGGCAACTGCGAGCTGCAGGACATGGCGGGCGTGGTCGGGCTGCGCGAAGTGCGCTACGGTTTCGACGGCGCGAATCACCTGCGCGAGCAGAAGGACGAATCGAATCCGTACTTCACGTACGATCCGTCGAAGTGCATCGTCTGCAACCGCTGCGTGCGCGCATGCGAGGAAACGCAAGGCACGTTCGCGCTGACGATCGCCGCGCGCGGTTTCGAATCGCGCGTCGCCGCCGGCGAAAGCGAATCGTTCATGGCATCGGAATGCGTGTCGTGCGGCGCCTGCGTCGCCGCGTGCCCGACCGCCACGCTGCAGGAGAAGTCCGTCATCCAGTTCGGCCAGGCCGAGCACTCGGTCGTCACGACCTGCGCGTACTGCGGCGTCGGCTGCTCGCTCAAGGCCGAGATGAAGGGCACGCAGGTCGTGCGCATGACGCCGCACAAGAACGGCCTCGCGAACGAAGGTCATGCGTGCGTGAAGGGCCGCTTCGCGTGGGGCTACGCAACGCACAAGGACCGCATCACGAAACCGATGATCCGCGAGAAGATCACCGACCCGTGGCGCGAAGTCAGCTGGGAAGAAGCGCTCACGTACGCGGCGACGCAATTCCGCAAGCTGCAGCAGAAATATGGCCGCGATTCGATCGGCGGCATCACGTCGTCGCGCTGCACGAACGAGGAAACCTACCTCGTGCAGAAGCTGGTACGCGCCGCGTTCGGCAACAACAACGTCGATACCTGCGCACGCGTGTGCCACTCGCCGACCGGCTATGGCCTGAAGGCGACGCTCGGCGAATCGGCCGGTACGCAGACCTTCGCGTCGGTCGGCCAGGCTGACGTGATCGTCGTGATGGGCGCGAACCCGACCGACGGCCACCCCGTGTTCGGCTCGCGTATGAAGCGACGCATCCGCGAAGGCGCGAAGCTGATCGTGATCGACCCGCGCCGCATCGACGTGGTCGACGGCCCGCATGTGAAGGCCACGTACCACCTGCAGCTGCGCCCGGGCACCAACGTCGCGATGGTCAACGCGCTCGCGCACGTGATCGTCACCGAAGGGCTCGTCGCCGACGCATTCGTCGCCGAACGCTGCGACACGCGCGCGTTCGAGCAATGGCGCGACTTCGTGTCGCGCGCCGACAACTCGCCCGAGGCCACCGCGGACGTGACGGGCGTACCGGCCGAACTGGTGCGCGAGGCCGCACGCCTCTATGCAACCGGCGGCAACGCCGCGATCTACTACGGCCTCGGCGTGACCGAACACGCGCAAGGCTCGACGACGGTGATGGGCATCGCGAACCTCGCGATGGCGACCGGCAACATCGGTCGCGAAGGCGTCGGCGTCAATCCGCTGCGCGGCCAGAACAACGTGCAAGGCTCGTGCGACATGGGTTCGTTCCCGCACGAGCTGCCCGGCTACCGGCACATCAGCGACGCAATCGTGCGCAGCCAGTTCGAGGAAGCATGGTCGGCCACGCTGCAGCCGGAACCGGGGCTGCGCATCCCGAACATGTTCGACGCGGCGCTCGACGGCAGCTTCAAGGGGCTTTACTGCCAGGGCGAGGACATCGTCCAGTCGGACCCGAACACGCAGCACGTCGCGGCCGCGCTGTCGTCGATGGAATGCATCGTCGTACAGGACATCTTCCTGAACGAAACCGCGAAATACGCGCACGTGCTGCTGCCGGGTTCGACGTTCCTCGAGAAGGACGGCACGTTTACGAACGCGGAGCGCCGCATCTCGCGCGTACGCAAGGTGATGCCGCCGCTCGCGGGTTACGCCGACTGGGAAGTAACGCTGCTGCTGTCGCAGGCGCTCGGCTACGACATGCACTACACGCATCCGTCGGAAATCATGGACGAGATCGCGCGGCTCACGCCGACCTTCTCGGGCGTGTCGTACAAGAAGCTCGACGCGCTCGGCAGTATCCAGTGGCCGTGCAACGAAGATGCACCGGACGGCACGCCGACGATGCATATCGACGCGTTTGTGCGCGGCAAGGGCCGGTTCGTGATTACGCAGTTCATTCCGACGCCGGAAAAGGTCACGCAACGCTATCCGCTGATCCTGACCACGGGCCGCATCCTGTCGCAATACAACGTCGGCGCACAGACGCGCCGGACCGAGAACGTCCGGTGGCACGAAGAGGATCGCCTCGAGATTCATCCGCACGATGCGGAGGATCGCGGGATCCGGACCGGCGACTGGGTCGGCATCGAATCGCGGGCCGGCCAGACGGTATTGCGTGCACTCGTGACCGACCGCATGCAGCCGGGTGTCGTGTACACGACGTTCCACTTCCCCGAGTCGGGCGCGAACGTGATCACGACGGACAGCTCCGACTGGGCCACGAACTGCCCGGAATACAAGGTCACGGCCGTGCAGGTCATGCCGGTTGCGCAGCCGTCGGACTGGCAGCGCGCGTACGCACGTTTCAACTCGGAGCAGCTCGACCTGCTCGAGCGCCGCGCCGCCACGCCGGCTGCCGCGACGACGGGCAAGTGAGGACGCAATGGACAACGGACACCTGATCGACATGGCCAACCAGATCGGCGCGTTCTTCGAATCGATGCCCGATCGCGAAGAAGCGCTGGCCGGAATCGCAGATCACATCCGGCGCTTCTGGGAACCGCGGATGCGGCGCGCGCTCCTCGCCGCGCTCGACGATCCGTCGAGCGAAGCCGCGCAACGCGCCGCACCGATCGTGCGCGACGCGATCGCCGCGCACCGCGCATCGCTTGTGCCGGCCGCGGCCACCGCCTGAGCGCCGCGCTACGCGGGCACCGGCATGCCCGCGAACCAGCTTTCGCAATGGCGCAGCAACGCGTTCGCGTCGGTGGCGGTGCGGCCGCGCACCGCGATGTAGCCATCGGGACGCAGCAGGTAGAACGACGGCCTCGAACGGCCGTATACCTGCGCGAGCCCATCGTCGCCGTCGCTTTCGGCATCGGCGACGCGCCACGTTCGCACGGCGCCTGGCATGATCCGCTCCAGCCCCTGCGCAAGCGCCTGCGCGTCCGCGGGCATCGGCGGCACGTCGCCCGTGTCGCCGGTGTCGGCACTTGCCGGCTCCTCGAGCAGCAGCAGCGTAAAGCTCGCCGGGTCATGCAGGTCGTATAGTCGCGCGGTCCCGGGGGCCCGGCCGAGCGGCCCGTCGACGACGTGCACGAGCGCGTCGGGCGCACGCTCGCCCGCGCGCGGCCCGCCATCGAGCACGCGTTCGAGCGTGAGCGGGCTTTTCCGGTATTGCACGCCGAGCTCGCTGACAGTGCGGCGCACCGCGTCGCGCACCGGCCCGAACGACGCCAGCAGCGGCACGACATGATCGCGCAGCAGCTTCATCGCGCCGTGGTCCGCTTCGACGATCTGCGTGATGAAGCCGGTCTGCCGCAATACGTCACGCTCGATCGGATGGCGCTCCGCGTGATACGTGTCGAGCAGCCGCTCCGGCGTGCCGGCGCCAAGCACGCGCGCGAGCTTCCAGCCGAGATTGAACGCTTCCTGGATACCCGTGTTCATGCCTTGCGCGCCCGCCGGGCTGTGAACGTGCGCGGCGTCCCCCGCGAAGAACACGCGCCCGTGACGCAGCCGGTCGACCATCCGGCTATGCAGGCGGAAATACGCCGACCACGCGAGATCGCTCGGCGCGATCGACGCGCCGACGCGAGCCCGCACGATCGCCTCGCATTCGTCGAGCGTCGGGGGGGCCGGCGCATCGGGCGATGCGTCGCCGCCGGGCGGCCGGTCGGCGACGAGCCGGTAGCGGCCGCCGCCCATCGGAAACAGCCCCGCGATGCCGTCCGGCGTCGTGAACAGGTGGATCTCCTCGTCCGGCCAGTCGGGTATCGCCGCGAAATCGGCGAGCAGGAAGGTCTGCTCGAACGCATGCCCGGCGAAGCCCAGGCCGAGCAGATGGCGCACCGTGCTGTGCGCGCCGTCGGCGGCGATCAGGTACGACGGTGCGAACGCCTGTTCACGACCGTCGGCGCCGCAGATCGTCACGTCGAGCGACGTACCGCCCGCGTCGCACGCGGTCAGCGTGACTCCGCGTTCGACCGTCACACCGAACCCGGCCAGGTGCTCGGCGAGCAGCCGCTCGGTGATGCTCTGGTCGAGAAACAGCAAATACGGGTAGCGCGTTTGCAGCGGATCGAAATCGAGCCGCGCGATCACGCGGCCGTCCGCGTGCAGTGCGGCCGCATGCGCACGATGGCCCAACGCGAGAAACGGTTCGACCGCGCGATGCTGCTCCAGCAGTTCGAGCGTGCGCGCCTGGATGCCGATCGCGCGCGAATACGGCGCGGGCGCGGCGAGCCGGTCGATGATGCGCACCGGCACGCGGGCGCGCGCGAGAGCCATCGCCGCGGCAAGTCCGGTCGGGCCCGCGCCGACGATCAGCACGGGCGGGATATCGAGCGGTGTGTCAGCCATGAGTACCTCGATGACACGCGATTGTGCAAGTCTACGCCGCTCCGCGTGACGGGGCCATATGCCAACCGGCCGATCTGGGGTACGCCCGTGCAGTGTGGGAAAATACGCGCTTTCCGTCAGTTTTCGCGTCATGGATTCCGCATTCGACCGAGCGTATGCCGCGCACCGCGCGGGCCACCTCGCCGAGGCCGAGCACGGCTATCGCACCGCACTCGCCACCAATCCCGCCGACGCCGACGCGCTGCATCTGTTCGGCGTGCTGCGGCATCAGCAGGGCCAGCATGCCGAGGCGGCCGATCTCGTCGGGCGTGCGGTGGAGCTGCGCCCGAACGATGCCGCGCTGCAGCTCAATCTCGGCAACGCGCTGAAAGCGCTCGGCCGACTCGACGAAGCGATCGACCGCTTTCGCAACGCGCTGACGCTCGCGCCCGAATTTCCGCTCGCGCACTACAACCTCGGCAACGCGTATGCGGCGCTGCAACGCCATGAGGATGCCGTCGACGCGTTCGGCCGCGCGCTTCGGCTCACGCCCGACGACGCATCGATCCACAACAACCTCGGCAACGCGCTGAATGCCCTCGGCCGTCACGACGACGCGCTCGCCGCATTCCATCGCGCCCTCGAGCTGCGGCCCGGGCATGCCGGTGCGCACAACAATCTCGCGATGGCCCTGAACGCGATGGGCCGGGCCGACGACGCGATCGCGCACTTCCAGGCGGCGATCGCCGCGCAGCCGCGCTTCGTCGCCGCGCATTTCAATCTCGGCAACACGCTCGAGGCGGTCGGCCGTCACGGCGAAGCCGCCGCCGCATTCGAAGCCGCGCTCGCGCTGCACCCGGCGTTCCCGCTCGCCCTTTTCGGGCTCGCGAACGCGCTGTGCGCGCAGGCACGCCAGCGCGAAGCGCTGCCCTACTACGAACGCGCGGTCGGCCTCGATCCGTCGTTCAGTCTCGCGTGGCTGAACCTCGGCAACGCACATCACGCACTCGGCGCACACGAGATGGCGCTGCGCGCGTACGACCAGGCGCTGCGCGTCGCGCCCGACCTCAAACTCGCGCACCTGCATCGCGCCGTCACGCTGCTTACGCTGGGCGACTTCACACGCGGCCTGCCCGCATACGAAGCGCGTCACGACACGCCGGGCGCGACACCGCTCGGCACGCTGCCGCGCTGGCAAGGCGAGCCGATTGCGTCGCGCACGCTGCTGATCCGCGCGGAACAGGGCTTCGGCGACACGCTGCAGTTCGTCCGCTTCGTGCCGCTCGCGCGCGCACGCTGCGCGCGCGTCGTGCTCGAAGTGCAGCCGGAACTCGTCGCGCTGCTCGCGCCGGCCGCGGCACGCTGGCGCGTGACGCTCGTCGCACAGGGCGCCGCGAAGCCGCCGGCGGCGGACGTCGGGTGCACGCTGATGAGCCTGCCGTTCCTGCTCGGCCTGCAGCCGGCCGACATCGTCGCGGGCAAACGCTACCTCGACGCGCCGGACAGCGCGCGCCGGCGCTTTCGCGGCTCGCTCGGCGGCCAGTCGAAGCGCAAGTTCGGTCTCGCGTGGTCAGGGCGCCGGCAAGCGCAGGAAAACCGCTCGATGCCGTTCGACGCGCTCGCACCGCTGCTCGCACTGCCGGACATCGACTGGGTCGTGCTGCAGCCGGCGCTCGACGAAGACGATCGGGCGCGCGTCGATGCGCATCCGCGCGTGCATCGCCTCGATGGGCGGCTCAACGACTTCGCCGATACGGCCGCGCTGATCGAACGACTCGACGGCGTCGTCACGATCGACACGGCGGTCGCGCATCTCGCGGGCGCACTCGGCAAGCCGGTGTGGATCATGCTGCCGTTCGCATCCGACTGGCGCTGGTTCACCGGCGACGACTGCCCCTGGTATCCGCACGCGAAGCTCGCCCGCCAGTCCGCACCGGGGCAATGGCTCGACGTGGCGGCGGCGGTCGCCGACGCGCTGCGCGACGCCTGAGTGGCCGAACGCAGACGAAAAAAAGGAGCGCGGCGCGCTCCTTTTTTCGTTCGACGTGATGCGACGCAGGTGGTGTCAAGCCGCCTTGTACTGGTTGCGCGCCTCGGGCGTGCGATACAGCACGAGCGTCGCGATCAGCCCGCAAATCGCGGCGACGCTCAGCCACAGCCCCGGCGCCGCCTTGTTCCCGGTCTGATGAATCAGCAGCGTCGAGATTGCGGGCGTGAAGCCGCCGATCGTCGTCGCCAGGCTGTATGCCAGCGAGAAGCCGGCCGTGCGCACGTCGGCCGGCATCACTTCGGTCAGCGCGACGACCATCGCGCCGTTGTACGAGCCGTACAGGAACGACAGCCACAGCTCCACCGCCAGCAGCCGCAGGAACGACGGATCGGCCACGAGCCACAGCACGGCCGGGTAGGCCGACAGCAGCGTGAGCACCGTGAACGCGATCAGCACCGGGCGGCGGCCGATGCGATCCGACAGCGCGCCGGACAGCGGCAGCCAGACGAGATTGGACAGGCCGACGCAGACGGTCACGACGAGTGCGTCGAGCGACGACAGGTGCAGCACTTCCTTGCCGAACGTCGGCGTATAGGCAGTGATCATGTAGAACGACACCGTCGTCATGATCACCATTCCCATGCCGGCGATCACGACACCCCAGTTCTCGAGCATCGAACGCATGATCTCGCCCATCGTCGGACGATGACGCTTCGCAAGGAATTCGTCGGTCTCCTTCAGCGAACGACGGATCAGGAACAGGAACGGGACGATCAGGCAGCCGATCAGGAACGGAATGCGCCAGCCCCACGCGGTCATGTCCTCGACTGGCAGCGCGCGGTTCAGCAGCACGCCGACGAACGCGGCGAACACGACCGCCACCTGCTGGCTGCCCGATTGCCACGACGTATAGAACCCCTTGTGGCCCTTCGTCGCGATCTCCGACAGGTAGACCGACACGCCGCCGAGCTCGACGCCCGCGGAAAAGCCCTGCAGCAACCGGCCGAGCAGCACGAGCACCGGCGCGAGCACGCCGATCGTCGCATAGCCGGGTATCGCGGCCACCGTGAGCGTGCCGAGCGCCATCAGTCCGAGCGTCAGGATCAGCCCCTTGCGGCGGCCGTGGTGGTCGATGTACGCGCCGAGCACGATCGCGCCGACCGGGCGCATCAGGAAGCCCGCGCCGAACACCGATAGCGACAGCATCAGCGACGCGAACGCGTTGCCGCTCGGAAAATAAGTTTTCGCGATGGCCGACGCGTAATACCCGTAGACCATGAAGTCGTACATTTCCAGGAAGTTGCCGCTGACAACCCGGAACACGGTACGAACCTTCGATTCCTGCGCGACGGCGTGTGTTGCTGTGGACATGTTGTTCTCTCGGCTCGGATGGCGCGACATCGGCGCCGTGTGGATCCGGCGATGCGCGTGGCACCGGACCGGCACGCACGAACATCGCTGTCAGCCGGAGGCACGCCACACAACGATGCGCACGCCGGCATGGTCGACGAATAATGCCACGCGAAGCCGACAATTGCCTTGGGCCGGGCCCGCGATCACCGTCGCCACGTTCGTCTGGTACGAATCGCCTCGAAAAGCGTACAAAAAATCAGATTGGTCTGATCGACCGGTCGCCGTCGACTGACCACAATGTCACAACTTGCCACGCTATTCGCGCCGCTGCCGGCATCGTTGCCCGTGTCGCACCGCGTACCGCCCTCATGATCCCAATGCCCCTCGTTTCCCTCGCGGGCCCGCTTGCCCGCCCTCGTGTCGCACCGCTCGACGGCGTGCCGCCGTTCGGCCGCGAATGGATGTTCAGCGGCAAGCCCGGCACCCGACTCGGCTCGCGCTGCGCAGCCATCCTGAAAACCTCATGTATCGACGTCAGAGCACCGCATCGCGCGTGCCGGTGGCAGCCGCCGCCCGCCGCGCGCCCGGTATCTGCCGGTGTACCGGACGTTGAAGCACGCGCCGCCCGCCAGCACATCGAGCATGCCGCCGGTCGCGCGCATGACCGGCGTGCGCGGCACGCCGCGTGCTGGAGCATCGGCGCACTCGGCATCATCGGCTGGCTGATCGCCGCGCACGAGCCGCTCCCGGGTTTCGCGCCTGCGCCCGCGACGCAGATCGTTGGCGTCGTGCCGGAGCATGCCGTGCAGTCCATGGGTGCCGTGCAAACGGCCGCGGTGGCGCCCGCCATGCCGACCGTCGCATCGGCACGGCCCGTCGCGGCGCGGCCGTTTGCGACGCCTTCCACAGGCGCGCCCGTCACACGCAGCGCGACGCCCCATCCAGCGCCGCGACACCCCGACACGACACCGAACGTTCAGCGCGTCGCCACCGCATCGCCGCCGACGCCGCATCGGCCGGACCACAGGCGCACGACAACGGCACGCGTGCACGCACCTTCCGCGCCGCGATTCACCGCGCGCCCATCGGTCACGCACCACGCGTCGCGCGCGCCGACGCCCGATCGCGTCGGTTCGCCTGCGCATCCCGGAGCCCCGCTCGACCGGCTCGACCCGCTCGACGACCCGCTCACGCTTATCGCGATGGTGAACGCGCTGCACCCCGATCGCCCGGCACCGGCGGCCGATGCGCCCGGCGCCGGTTTCGACTGGACAGCGCAACTGTCCCACCGCCGTCTGACCGACGGACCGGATACGCTCATCCGCTGACAAACGCCCAACAAAAAACCCGGCGAAGCAGGCTTCGCCGGGTTTTCGTCCGTCCGTCGGTCGATCGCACCGAATCGTCACTTGCGGGCGGGCAACCCCGCTTCTGACTGCCGCTCGAGTTGCCGTACCTGCTCCTGCAGATCGCGCAACTGCACCTGCGCGGCCCGCTTCTCGATCTGCAGCGCCCGCGTCTGCTCCTGCGCCGCCTTCTGCCGCTGCGCCACCTCGGCCTGCTGGCCGCGCGCGACATTCAGATCGGCCTGCAGTTGCTGCGCGCGATTCGCCTGCAGCGCGATCACACGTTCGAGGAACGTCTTCTGCGCCTCGAGTTCGGTGCGACGAATTTCGACGTCCGCGAGCTGCACCGTCTGCTGGACGAAGTTCGCGTACACCATCTCCGCACGACTCTTCTCCTGCGACCTGATCACGCGCCACAGATGCTTGTCCTGAAACAGCGCGACGTAATACGTCATCTCGCGCGGATCGAACATCAGGCTTGCGCCATAGCTGCCGTTGTAGGTGGTGCGCATCTCGACGATTCGTCCGTCATGCAGCATCTGCGTGAGTTCGGCGACGTTGCCTTGCGCGGTGGCATCCGTGGCGGATGCCGCGGAGGCCGGTGCCGCAGTCGCGACATCGCCGCTCAGGCTCGTCACCGCGGGGCGCGTGCCCGCGACCGGCGCGGTCGCGTCGGACCACGCTGCGCCCGCGTGCGCGCAGGCGGCCAGTGCAACGATCCACGTTGCGCATCGTGCAGGGGAAAAATCTCGGAAGACCAACGTCAGACTCCGGCGAACGAATCGGGAGTCGCGATTATCGTTCAAAACGAAACGACCGCATCTCGAATTTATCGGGATGCGGCCAGCCTTCCTGCGCGGCAATACAAGAGCGGGTTACAGGCGGGTATCGCGAGCCGCTCGCAGGAACGCATCGAGCAGCGGCGTGCAGTCGAGCAACTCTGCGCCGCCAGCACGATGAAACTCCGGGTGCCATTGCACGCCGACGACGAACGGTGCACGCCGGTAGCGAATGCCTTCGATGATCCCGTCACCGGCCGACACGGCTTCGATGTTCAGATCGCGGCCGAGATCGCGGATCGCCTGATGGTGAATCGAGTTCACGATCGCTTCGCTGCGCCCGGGGAACATGCTCGCGAGCGTCGACGAGTCGGGGAAGCGGATGGCGTGGCGATGCTGGTCGTAATGCTCGCTGACGTGCGCATTCGCGGTCGGCACGTCCGTCGCGATGTCCTGGTACAGCGACCCGCCGAACGCGACGTTGATCAGCTGGCAGCCGCGGCACACGCCGAGCACCGGCTTGCCGGACTCGACGAACTCGTGAAACAGCTCGAGCTCGTACATGTCGCGCACGCGGTCGCCCGGCCATTCGGGGCGCGCATCCGACGCCGCGTAGGTTTGCGGCGACACGTCGGCGCCGCCTTGCAGCAGCAGGCCGTCGAGATGCTTCGCGTAGTCGCGCAGGCGGATGTTGCTGGGATGCAGCATGCCCTCGTGACCGACGGTCGGGATCATGAACACGAGCACGTCGCGCGACATCACCCAGTGCGCGATCGATTCCTCGAGATACTGCAGTGTCTTGCCGCGCAGTCCCTTCGCGCCCGGCTCGGGATGGAAGATCCGCGCCGACACGCCGATGCGCAGCGTACGCTGCGTGATCCGCTGGCCGGCGCGATCGAAGATCCGGCGTGCGCGTGCCGCGATGATCCGGCCGAACACCGACCACGGCGTGTCGCTTTGCTTCAGGTATGCCGGCGGCGCCTTCTGCGCGCTCGCGGGCGGCGGACGCGGCGTGTCGAAATCGGGCTGCGCGCCGAAACCGGGCGGCGCGGCACCGGGTTTCGGCGGCACTGCACCGCCTGCGGCAGCAGCGCCCGTCGTGCCTGCGGCGCCCGGCTCGGACGCCGCCGTGACCGGCGACGCACCGTCGGCCGCGACGACTTGCGCAGCGGCAGCCTGCGTGGCAGACGCCTCCGGCGTGTGCGCCGGCCCGGAACGGGGGAACTCGGTAGAAGCGGAAGAGGTGCCGGGCAGACCGGCCGGGGAAGGCGTGTTTTCGCTCATGACGATGGTCTGGTACGTCGCTCGCGCGTGGTGGATTGACGAGGATTCATTATGCTTCAGTGCACGATCGCGCGGTAAACGAGCAACATCCTGTCGATATTGTTGCAACTCGTCGCATCCGCCGCCGGGCGTGTCACCGGACCCATTTGACGGTATCGATCGTCGCCCGCGCACACTGGACATCAGTGATATATCACAATAATATTCACGCATCGCCAACGCTACCGATCGCCCGCGCCATGATCGCGCCCTGCCCGGCCACCGCGCCGCCGCCTGCATGAACGCCCTGACCGACGTCCTCCACGACCGGCCCGCCGCATCGGCGGTCAGCCTCGCCGACCGCGCGTACGCGCTGATCCAGCGCGACATCATCACGATGCGCCTGAAGCCCGGCGCCGCGCTCAACGAAGCCGACCTCGTCGCGCGCACCGGCATCGGCCGCACGCCCGTCCATCAGGCCGTCCACCGGCTGGTGCTCGAAGGGCTGCTGTCCGTGATGCCGCGCAAGGGGTTGATGGTGCAACCGCTGTCGCTCGACGACATCGTCGCGGTGATCGACGTGCGCCGCATCAACGAAGCGCATTGTGTCGAACTCGCCGCCCGCCATGCGACGCCCGACGAGCTCGCGCGCATGGCCGCGCTGCTCGACGACGGGCAGGCCTGTGTCGACGCGCACGACGTCGAGGGCATGATGGAGCTCGACCGCACGTTTCATCAGGCGATCGCCGCGGCGGCACGCAACACCGTGCTCGCGGAGATCCTGCGCGCGCTGCACGAACGCTCGCTGCGCTTCTGGTTCGTCACGCTGTCCGAGCCGCACCACCTGTCCGACGTCCAGCGCGAACACCTCGAATTGTTCGAACGGCTGTCCGCGCGCGATGCCGCCGGCGCGCGCACGGCCGTCGAACGTCATATCGATTCGTTTCGCGCCACTCTTGTCCAACGTCTTCGCCCCTGAACCGCCCATGACCACCTTCACGCCCTTCCCTCCGCTCGCCCAACTCGCCGCCGACCTCGCCGCCGGCCGGACCACGAGCCGCGCGCTCGTCGACGTCGCGCTCGACCGGATCGCCGATCCGTCCGGCCAGGGTGCCGCCGTCTTTACCGAAGTCGACGCCGACAACGCGCGCGCGGCCGCCGATGCCCACGACCGCCTGCGTGCCGCGGGCACCGTGCTGTCGCCGCTCGCGGGCATCCCCGTGTCGGTCAAGGATCTGTTCGACGTCGCGGGCCAGGTGACGCGCGCCGGCTCGCGCGTGCTCGACGGCGCACCGCCCGCCAAGGCCGACGCGGTCGCCGTCGCGCGGCTCAAGCGCGCGGGCGCGGTGCTGGTCGGCCGCACCAACATGAGCGAGTTCGCGTTCTCGGGGCTCGGCCTGAATCCGCACTTCGGCACGCCGCGCTCGCCGTACCGCCGCGACGTGCCGGGCGACGCGCGGATTGCCGGCGGCTCGTCGTCCGGCGCGGCCGCGTCCGTCGCCGACGGGATGGCGGCCGTCGCGCTCGGCACCGACACCGGCGGCTCGATCCGCATTCCGGCCGCGCTGTGCGGGCTCACGGGCTTCAAGCCGACCGCGAGCCGGATCCCGACGCAAGGCGGCGTGCCGCTGTCGACCACGCTCGACTCGTTCGGCCCGATCGGCCTGACGGTCGCCTGTTGCGCGCTCGTCGACCGGATGCTCGCGGGCCTCGAGCCGCACGTTCCGGCCGCGCGGCCGCTCGAAGGCGTGCGGCTCGGCGTGCTGACCAACTATGTGACGGACGGCGTCGATGCCGATGTCGCCGCCGCGCTCGACGCCTCGCTGAAGCACCTCGAAGCCGCCGGCGCGATCGTCACCGAAGTGCGCTTTTCCGCGCTCGACCGGCTGCCGGACATCAACCGCTTCGGCTTCTCGCCGATCGAGGCATACGCGTGGCATCGCCCGCTGCTCGCGCAGCACCGCGACCAATACGACCCGCGCGTGCTGTCGCGCATCCTGAAGGGCGAGCCGGCGAGCGCGGCCGACTATCTCGACCTGCTCGCCGCCCGCCATGCGATGCTGGAGGAAGCGGCGCACACGGTCTGGTCGCGCTTCGACGCGCTCGTCGCGCCTACGGTGCCCGTCGTGCCGCCGCGCATCGCCGAACTCGAAGCGGACGACGCTGCCTTTACGCGCACCAACGCGCTGATTCTTCGCAACCCGAGCGCGTTCAACTTCCTCGACGCCTGCGCGCTGTCGCTGCCGTGCCATCCGCGCGACACGGCGCCGGTCGGCCTGATGCTCGCGGCCGCGCCGCATCGCGACGACGCGCTGCTCGCGATCGGTCAGGCGGTCGAAGCCGTGCTGAACACGATCCGGTGACCGCACGGGCGCAATGACGGGAGAAGATACCCCGCACGAAGTGGCTGCGGCGGGGTGCCGCACGCGCGCTGTCAGTTTCGTGCCAGATCGTTCGCGCTAAAATCGCGCGATTGTTTATCGGACCGACCAACGACAGGAACCCCGCCGACATGAACGACTCCACGCTCGCCCTCCGCCGTGAACGCCGCCTGCTGATGCTGCTCGGATGGGTGTGCATCGCCCTGCTGGCCGGCGCGCTTTATCTGCAGTACGTGAAGAACGAAGATCCGTGCCCGCTGTGCATCATCCAGCGCTACTTCTTCGCGGCGATCGGGATCTTCGCGTTCCTGGCGGCCGGGATGCGCAACTGGCGCGGCATCTGGGTGCTCGAGCTGCTGATCGCGATCGCCGCGGCCGGCGGCGTCGGCACCGCCGCGCGACACCTGTCGATCCAGATGAATCCGGGCTTCAGCTGCGGCTTCGACACGTTGCAGCCGATCGTCGACAGCCTGCCGCCCGCCCAGTGGTTCCCGGGCATGTTCAAGGTCGCCGGCCTGTGCGAGACCGTCTACCCGCCGATCTTCGGCATCCTGCTGCCCGGCTGGGCGCTGATCGGCTTCGCCGCGATCCTGATTCCCGTCGCCTCGAGCCTTTGGCGCCATCGCCGCAAGCTGGCAGGCTGACCGGACGCATCACGTTCAGGCCGGCCGGTCGAGGCCGCGCAGCCACTTCGCGCTGCTCACCCGGCTGCACCGGCGCAACCCCGACGCGGCCGCACCTGCCGGCCGCGCGTAAACACCTACCCCGCCGCAACCCGGATTTCCGGGCGAACGCACCTCACGCGACATCCGCGCGCACGCCCCGCCGCGCATGCGTTTCGGCCCGATGCCCGTGCATCGGCGCCCCGATCCCGCGCGGCGGGCCTATGATCGACATGATCGCCGTCTGATAGCCCGGATCACCGCCCGGCAATGTTTCCGCCGCCTTGCGGTGCTATCTTCGCGACTGGATGGCGATCTACGTGCGCGAGGCCAGCAGCCTCACCTCCTGCGTAACGCGCGCCCGATCCGCAATGTCGACTGGATTCATCATGACAACGCAAACCATCCGCATCCGTCACCCTCATGGCGTCCGCACGTCCCGCGGCGTCGTTCGCGCGCGCCTTCGGCGCATGGCCACCGCACCGAATCCGTCGGGCAGCCCGCCCGCGTCGCTTCCGTCCGTCCTCGTTGCCGCGGCGCCCGCCACCCCGCGCCGCGCGTCGTGCCGCGTCGTCCCGACCGGAGCGTGCTGATGGAAGCCTGGCTCGGCGATCTGCAGCAGCTGCTCGCGCACGGCGAAGCGGCCGTGCTGGTGACGGTGGCGCACACCGACGGCTCCGCGCCGCGCGAGGCCGGCACCAAGATGCTCGTCACGCGCGACACGGCCCGCCATACGATCGGCGGCGGTCATCTGGAATGGAAGGCGATCGAGATCGCGCGGCACCTGCTGAAGGACGGCGCGCACGTGCCCCACGCACGCCGGCTCGAACGGCTCGCGCTCGGCCCGAGCCTCGGCCAGTGCTGCGGCGGCGCGGTCGTGCTCGCGTTCGAGCGGCTCGACGTCGGCGACCTCGGCTGGATCATGTCGCTCGCCAAGCGCGTCGCGGCGGGCGCCGCGACCGTGCGTAGCGTATCATTCGGCCCCTCGCCGGGCGCGCCGCTGCTGAGCGAGCCCGAATCGCCCGCGGCGCGCGCCGATTGCCTGCTGTGGGAAACCGGTGGCGTATCGCTGATGACCGAAACGATCGCGCCGTATGCGTTCCCCGTCGTGCTGTTCGGCGCGGGACACATCGGCACCGCGCTCGTGAAGGTGCTGGCGACGCTGCCGTGCCACGTGCACTGGATCGACGGACCCGACGCGGTATTCCCGCCGGCCGACGCACTCGCCGGCATCGGCAATCTCGCGATCGACGCGATGGCCAGCCCGGCCGATGCCGTCGATACGGCGCCGCCGCATGCGTACTTCGTCGTGATGACGCACGACCACGCACTCGATTTCGTGCTGGCCGAGCGCATCCTGCGGCGCGGCGACTATGCGTACTTCGGGATGACCGGCTCGCACACCAAGCGCGCGCAGTTCGATCATCGGCTGGCGGCGATCGGCATCGACCCGGCCCAGGTCGCGCGGATGCGCTGCCCGATCGGCGTCGAAGGCATCATCGACAAGGCGCCCGAAGTGATCGCGATCTCGGTGGCCGCGCAGTTGCTGCAGGCCGTCGAGGCGAACGCGCCCGCCCAGGCTTCCCCTACATTCTGACCGACCAAGAACAACGCCATGACCCCGACATTCAAGGACAAGATTGCCCGCGCCCCGAAAGCGGAGCTGCACATCCATATCGAAGGCTCGCTCGAGCCCGAACTGATTTTTGCGCTCGCGCAGCGCAACGGCGTGAAGCTCGCGTACGAGTCGATCGACGCGCTGCGCGCCGCGTATGCGTTCACCGACCTGCAGTCGTTCCTCGACATCTATTACGCCGGCGCGAGCGTGCTGCTGACCGAGCAGGATTTCTACGACATGACGGCCGCGTACTGCGAACGCGCACTCGCCGACAACGTCGTCCACACCGAGCTGTTCTTCGATCCGCAGACGCACACCGAACGCGGCGTGCCGATCGAGACGGTCGTTGCCGGCATCGACCGCGCGCTCGCCGATGCCGAGCAGCGCGGGCTGTCGAGCAAGCTGATCCTGTGTTTCCTGCGCCACCTGTCCGAAGACGATGCGCTCGCGACGTTCGAATCCGCGTTGCCGCTGTTCGAACGCTATCGCCACCGGCTGATCGGCGTCGGTCTCGATTCGTCCGAGCTCGGCCATCCGCCGACGAAGTTCGCGCGCGTGTTCGAGAAGGCGCGTGCGCTCGGGCTGAAGCTCGTCGCGCATGCGGGCGAGGAAGGCCCGCCCGCCTACATCTACGAAGCGCTCGACGTGCTGAAGGTCGACCGGATCGACCACGGCGTGCGCAGCATCGAGGACGCGGCGCTCGTCGAACGCCTCGCGCGCACGCGCACGGCACTGACCGTGTGCCCGCTGTCGAACCTGAAGCTGTGCGTGTTCGACGACATGGCGAAGCACACGCTGAAGGCGCTGCTCGATCGCGGCGTCGCGGTGACGATCAACTCCGACGATCCGGCCTATTTCGGCGGCTACGTGAACGACAACTACTTCGCGACGGTTGACGGGCTGCAGCTGACGGACGCCGAAGTGCACGCCGTGATCCGCAACGGCTTCGAGGCGTCGTTCGTCGACGCCGCGCAGCGCGATGCGCTGATCGCGCGTCTCGATTCGTACTGGCAGGCCGCGTGACGGCTGGCATCGAGGTTCGCTAGACAGATGAAACACGTCGACGACATCCGCTTCGTGGCGGCCGGGTTGCCCCTGCGCCACGTCGGCCGCGTGGCGACGACGTTGTGCGACGTCGCGCGCCGAAGCCTGTCGTTGCGGCTCGTCATGCAGCTCGCCGCCGCGCCGGTCGCAAATGCCACCGCGATCGCCTTCCGCAGCGCCCAGGCCTTCGCGCTTGGCCGCAGCGCGCATGCCCGAGCAGCGCCCGCCATGCCGTCGCCCGCGCGGCGCCGACCGTTTTCTTCTGTTCGCCTTACCTTGATGCAGGACCATTCGTCATGACGCAAACCGCTTTCCGTTCCCAGCTGCTCACCTTCAACGGCGACCCGGCGCAATCGAGCCAGGCCGCGAACTACGAGACCGACGGTCTCCTGATCGTCGACGACGGCAAGGTCGTCGCGGCCGGCCCGTATGCGCAGCTCGCCGCGACGCTCGCGCGCGACGCGATCGTCCACGACCTGCGCGACAAGCTGATCGTGCCCGGCTTCATCGACACGCACATCCACTATCCGCAGACGGACATGATCGCGTCGCCGGCGCCCGGCCTGCTGCCGTGGCTCGACAAGTACACGTTCCCGACCGAGCGCCAGTTCGGCGATCCGGAACATGCGCGCGAAGTCGCCGACTTCTTCGTCGACGAACTGCTCGCCTGCGGCACGACGAGCGCGCTCGTCTACTGCACGGTGCACAAGCAGTCGGCCGACGCGCTGTTCGCGGCGAGCGACGCGCGCGACCTGCGGATGATCGCGGGCAAGGTGCTGATGGACCGCAACTGCCCCGAGTTCCTGCGCGACACCGCGCAATCGGGTTATGACGACAGCGCCGAGCTGATCGGCCGCTGGCACGGCAAGGGCCGCCAGATGTACGCGCTCACGCCGCGCTTCGCGCCGACGTCCACCGAGGCGCAGCTCGAGGCATGCGGCGAACTCGCGCGCCGCCATCCGGACGTGTTCGTGCAGAGTCACGTCGCGGAAAACGTCGATGAAGTGAAATGGGTGGCCGAGCTGTTCCCCGGCCACCGCAGTTATCTGGACATCTACGACCGTTACGGGCTGCTTCGCCCGCGCGCGGTGTACGGCCACTGCATCCACCTCGACGACGAGGACCGCCGCCGGATGGCCGAGACGCGCACCGTCGTCGCGCACTGCCCGACGTCGAACTTCTTCCTCGGCAGCGGGTTGTTCGACTTCGACAAGGCCGGCGAATTCGACGTGCCCGTCACGCTCGCCACCGACGTCGGCGGCGGCACGTCGTTCTCGATGCTGCAGACGATGAACGAGGCGCACAAGGTCGCGCGGCTGTCGGGCCACCACCTGACGGCGACGCGGATGTTCTGGCTCGCGACGGCCGGCGCCGCCCAGGCGCTCGATCTCGCCGACACGGTCGGCACGCTCGCGCCGCGCACCGAGGCCGATTTCGTCGTGCTCGACCCGCAGGCCACGCCGCTGCTCGCGCGCCGCACGAAACGCGCGGAGTCGCTGGAAGAACTGCTGTTCGCGTTCGCGCTGCTCGGCGACGACCGTGCCGTGTACCGCACCTATGCGGCCGGCCAACTCGTGCACGAGCGCGGTGCCGCACGCCGCACCGCCGCCGCGTAACTCACGCGCGCTTGCCCATGCCTGCTCCGGCGTGCGTCGCGACGCATGCCGGAGCAACCGGATTCGCACCGCGCGCGCCACACGCCGTGCTAAAATTCGCCCCTCATTGGGGAGTAGCCGCTCCGCTCGATGTCCCGCGCCAACGGCGCGCATCGTGACGGAGGCGTCCGTCAACAGACTTGGCCTTTCGGCCATGGCGGGCGCAGCCACCGAGGCCTGGCGAGACCGATGGTTCACTGCGCGCCGCATCAGGGCCCGGCGCGCGGCGGATCGTCGCTCGCACGCACAACACAGGCCCGTGGAACCCCATACGTGTCCCAAGCCTTCCTGATCTCCACCGGTGCCGTCGCCCTCGCTGAAATCGGCGACAAGACCCAACTGCTGTCTCTCGTGCTGGCCGCGCGCTACCGCAAGCCCGTGCCGATCATTCTTGGCGTGCTCGTCGCGACGCTCGTGAACCACGGTTTCGCCGGTGCGCTCGGCGAATGGCTCGGCGCGCTCGTCACGCCGTCGATCATGCGCTGGGCGCTCGCGTTCTCGTTCATCGCGATGGGGCTGTGGATCCTCGTGCCGGACAAGCTCGATGCGGACGAAGCCAATGCCAACCGCTCGCGGCTCGGCGTGTTCGGCGCGACGCTCGTCGCGTTCTTCCTCGCGGAAATGGGCGACAAGACGCAGATCGCGACCGTCGCGCTCGCCGCGCGCTTCCAGGATTACATCGGCGTGGTGGCCGGCACGACCTTCGGGATGATGCTGGCGAACGTGCCCGCGATCCTGCTGGGCGACCGTTTCGCGCACCGCCTGCCGACGAAGCTCGTGCATGGCATCGCGGCCGTGCTGTTCGTCGTGCTCGGCGCGCTGGCGCTGCTGGGTATCGGGGTCTGACGGACGGAGGTGGCTGGCGCGGCCGGGCGGCCGCGCCGGTGTCGATACCGCGTTACTTCGCGGCCGCCGCGCCCGAAGCCGGCGCGGCCGGCACCGCGCGCTCGTTGGCGGCCGGCGCCGCCGGCCCGCCGCGCTTGTCGACCGGCAGCCGGACCGAGCGAACCGCGCCGTTCGACAGCGGGAAATCGGCGAGCGCGCTGCGCGCCAGGAACGGCATCGCATACAGCAACGTGCCGTTGTCGCCGGTCGTGCGCGCGGACACGTTGTAGACCTCCTTGCCCGTCGCGCGCTCGGTGATGCGGATGCCGAGCGTGTAGTCGAACACCTGGTACGTCTGCGCGACATAGCCGGCCGGCATCGGCCCCCAGGGCCCCCACGGGCCCCACGGCCCACGCCGCCAGTACGGCCCCGGCCCGACGAACCAGGGATCGTAGTAGACGGGTTGCGGCACCGTCACGAGATCGCTGCCGACCGCATAGGTCAGCCCGACCAGATACCGCGCCTGCGCCTGCGGCACCTGCCGGAACGCGTATGCGGACAGCTCGCTCGCGACGATCGGCTCGTAGGTCGACTGCTCGATGCTGTTCTTCTGCGCATCGGTGCGCGTAAACGCATAAGTGCGTGTCGCGTCGCTGCCGCTCCAGTCTGAGAATGCCGTGACCTGCGTCGTCACGTAGCTGGTGCAGCCCGTCAGCAGCACCACGCACAGCGCCGCCGCCCAGCCCGCACCCCGTTGAATCCATTCGTGTTTCATGTCGATCCTCGTCGATCCGTCACCCGTGCGTCGCACCGCGCGAACTGCACGGGATGCCGATAATACGCGGACTCCCGGAACCGGTAAAAAGTTCGCCCGGCACGCAGCCGCCAGCCTTTGTACAATGACCCGGTTCGCCCGGCCCGCTTCGCGGGCCCGATCCCCATTCCACCGATCTCGACGACCATGTCCGACAACGCCTCTTCCACCGTGATCCGCCGCGCCGACTACACGCCGCCGGCCTTCCTCATCGATTCCGTCGCGCTCGAATTCGATCTCGCGCCGGCCCGCACGATCGTCAGGAATACGATGCGCGTGCGCCGCAATCCGGACGCGGCGCCGACCCCGCATCTGGAGCTGCTGGGCGAAGCGCTCGAATTCCTCGGTGCACTGCTCGACGGCGCGCCGTACGGCGCGGTGCGCGCGCACGAGCACGGGCTGACCGTCGAAAACGTGCCTGATGCGTTCGAGCTCACGCTCGACAGTGCGTGCGCGCCGGACCAGAACACGACGCTGTCCGGCCTGTACGTGTCGAGCGGCAACTTCTTCACGCAGTGCGAGGCCGAAGGCTTTCGCCGCATCACCTACTTCCTCGACCGCCCCGACGTGATGGCGTCGTACACGGTCACGCTGCGCGCCGACAAGACGGCGTATCCGGTGCTGCTGTCGAACGGCAATCTGGTCGACTCGGGCGAGCTGCCCGACGGCCGCCACTTCGCGAAATGGGAAGACCCGTTCCGCAAGCCGAGCTATCTGTTCGCGCTGGTCGCGGGCAAGCTCGTCGCGATCGAGGAGAAGATCACGACCGGCTCGGGCAAGGAAAAACTGTTGCAGGTGTGGGTCGAGCCGGCTGACCTCGACAAGACCCGTCATGCGATGGATTCGCTGATTCACTCGATCCGCTGGGACGAGAAGCGCTTCGGTCTCGAGCTCGATCTCGACCGCTTCATGATCGTCGCGGTCGGCGACTTCAACATGGGCGCGATGGAGAACAAGGGGCTCAACATCTTCAACACGAAGTACGTGCTGGCGAACCCCGAGACCGCGACCGACACCGACTTCGCGAACATCGAATCGGTGGTCGGCCACGAGTACTTCCACAACTGGACCGGCAACCGCGTGACCTGCCGCGACTGGTTCCAGCTGAGCCTGAAGGAAGGGCTGACGGTGTTCCGCGACCAGGAATTCTCCGCCGACATGGCCGCGGGCGACGACGTCGCATCCGCGGCCCGCGCGGTCAAGCGCATCGAGGACGTGCGCGTGCTGCGTCAGCTGCAGTTCGCCGAGGACGCGGGCCCGATGGCGCACCCGGTGCGCCCGGAAAGCTACGTCGAGATCAACAACTTCTACACGATGACCGTCTACGAGAAAGGCTCGGAAGTCGTGCGGATGTACCAGACGCTGTTCGGCCGCGACGGCTTCCGCAAGGGGATGGACCTGTACTTCAAACGCCACGACGGTCATGCCGTGACGTGCGACGACTTCCGTCACGCGATGGCCGACGCGAACGGGCGCGACCTCGCGCAATTCGAGCGTTGGTACAGCCAGGCCGGCACGCCGCGCGTGTCGGTGAAGGCCGCCTACGACCCAGCCACGCGCCGTTACACGCTCACGCTCGCGCAGGGCTACGGCGATGCGTCGCCGGCCGCGCGCGAAACGCAGCCAGGGCCGCTGCTGATCCCGTTCGCGATCGGTCTGATCGGCCGCGACGGCCGCGACCTGCCGCTGCGTCTCGACGGCGAAGCCGCGGCGGCGGGCACGACGCGCGTGCTCGACTTCACCGATACCGAGCAGACCTTCACGTTCGTCGACGTGCCGGAACAACCGCTGCCGTCGCTGCTGCGCAATTTCTCGGCACCGGTGATCGTCGAGTACGACTACAGCGACGACGACCTCGCATTCCTGCTCGCGCACGACAGCGACCCGTTCAACCGCTGGGAGGCCGGCCAGCGCCTCGCGACGCGTGCGCTGCTGACGCTCGCCTCGCGTGCCGCCGCAGCAGAGCCGCTCACGCTCGGCGAGAATTTCGTCGCCGCGTTCCGCCGCGTGCTGACCGATGAAAGCCTGTCGCCCGCGTTCCGCGAACTCGCACTGACGCTGCCGTCGGAAACCTATCTGGCCGACCAGATGGCGGAAGCCGATCCGGCCGCCGTGCATCGCGCGCGCCAGTTCGTGCGCCGCCAGCTCGCGACCGCGCTGCGCGCCGAGTGGCTCGCCGCGTACGCGCAGCACCAGACGCCGGGCGCGTACGAGCCGACACCCGACGCATCCGGCCGCCGTGCGCTGAAGAACCTCGCGCTCGCGTATCTCGCCGAACTCGAGGATCCGGCCGACGCCGTGCGCATCGCGACCGCGCAGTACGACGCGGCGAACAACATGACCGATCGAGCCGCCGCGCTCGGCGCGCTGTTGTCCGCTGCGGCATCGGGCGCGAACGACGCGGCCGCGCGCGCGCTCGACGACTTCTACCGTCGCTTCGAGAAGGAAGCGCTCGTGATCGACAAGTGGTTCGCGATGCAGGCCGCGCAGCGCGGCACGGCCGCGCAGCCGACGCTCGCGAAGGTCCGCAAGCTGATGGCCCACCCGGCGTTCAACCTGAAGAACCCGAACCGCGCACGCTCGCTGATCTTCAGCTTCTGCGCGGCGAACCCGGCGCAATTCCACGCGGCGGACGGCTCGGGCTACGCGTTCTGGGCCGAACAGGTGCTCGCGCTCGACGCGATCAACCCGCAGGTCGCCGCGCGCCTCGCCCGCTCGCTGGAACTGTGGCGCCGCTTCACGCCGGCGCTGCGCGACCGGATGCGCGAGGCGCTCGAGCAGGTCGCCGCCGGCGCGAAATCGCGCGACGTGCGCGAGATCGTCGAGAAGGCCCTCGCGTAACGTCACGCACGCGCTTCGCCTCGCGTGCGACGAAGCCGGCGCCGCCCCGTTGCGGCGCCGGCTTTTTTGTCGTCTGAAGGTTGGCGGGGTCGAAGCCGGACCACGCGTTCGGACACCCGGTTTTCCCGCCGTTTCCGCGCCGATCCGCCGCGTCACGCACGCCGAAACCCGGCCGAGTCAGCCGGCCGCCCCTGTAACCAGACGAAAAAAGGCGGCGGGTCGAGAGGCGCGCCGGGTAAAATTGCGGCAATTCAAGGATTCTTTGGCCTTTCGGAGTCTGTCATGTCCATTGCCCGCCGCACCACGCTGTCCAAGTTCCTGATCGAGCAGCAGCGTGAGACCAACAACCTCCCCGCCGACCTCCGCCTGCTGATCGAAGTTGTCGCCCGCGCATGCAAGGCGATCAGCTACAACGTGTCGAAGGGCGCGCTCGGCGACGCACTCGGTACCGCCGGCAGCGAGAACGTCCAGGGCGAAGTGCAGAAGAAGCTCGACATCCTGTCGAACGAAATCCTGCTCGACGCGAACGAATGGGGCGGCAATCTCGCCGCGATGGCGTCGGAAGAAATGGAAACGTTCTTCCCGATCCCCGCGAACTACCCGCGCGGCGAATACCTGCTCGTGTTCGACCCGCTCGACGGCTCGTCGAACATCGACGTGAACGTGTCGATCGGCACGATCTTCTCGGTGCTGCGTTGCCCGGACGGCAAGCAGGCCACCGAGGAATCGTTCCTGCAACCGGGCACGGAGCAGGTCGCGGCCGGCTACGCGGTGTATGGCCCGCAATCCGTGTTCGTGCTGACGACCGGCAACGGCGTGAACTGCTTCACGCTCGACCGCGAAGTCGGCTCGTGGGTGCTCACGCAAAGCAACATGCAGATCCCGGCCGATACGCGCGAATACGCGATCAACGCATCGAACGCACGTCACTGGTACGAACCGGTCCAGCGCTACGTGAGCGAGCTGAACGCCGGCAAGGAAGGCCCGCGCGGCGACAACTTCAACATGCGCTGGATCGCATCGATGGTGGCCGACGTGCACCGGATCCTGAACCGCGGCGGCATCTTCATGTACCCGGCCGACAAGCGCACGCCCGATCGTCCGGGCAAGCTGCGCCTGATGTACGAAGCGAACCCGATGTCGTTCATCGTCGAACAGGCCGGCGGCGCCGCGACGACCGGCACGCAGCGCATCATGGAAGTGCAGCCGACCGGCCTGCACCAGCGCGTGCCGGTGTTCCTCGGGTCGAAGAACGAAGTCGAGCGCGTGACCCGCTATCACACCGAAGGCGAAGGCAAATAAATTTGCACTGCAGCACTAGACGGAGGTGCGAGACGCCAGTACAATCGCGCCTTCGCGATGTGGCCCTGACAGGCTGCATCGCAGTGAAGTGAAAGCGGGAAGTCCGCCGGATCGATGGTTTCGCGAAACAGCAGCAGCAAGCTAAAAAAAAATCGCAAAACCTATTGCCAAGATCTCGGATTTGACCATATAATTTCATTTCTCTGCTGCCGGTGTAGCTCAGTTGGTAGAGCAGCGCATTCGTAATGCGAAGGTCGTAGGTTCGACTCCTATCTCCGGCACCAAGATATAAAGGCCTGATAAGCATCGCTTATCAGGCCTTTTCTCTTTTGCAGCCACGATTTCCGATACACGAAGTCCTGCGCCACCCTCCGCATCATTTCCGCTTGCGGGCATCCCCCGACTCCCGCACCGCGCGCCGCCGATTACAATCGCCGGATCTCCCGGCCCTCCCCCCGCATCATGCGCATCTGGCGTCTCGAACGACCGAACCTCGGCGGACAACTGGACGTGTCTCGCGCAACCGGTCTCGTTACCGTGATCGGCGGCAGCGAGCCGAATGCGTTCGCCGCGGAAATCCTGAAGCTGTTCGACGATGCGCTGCCCGTCACGCAGTGCACGATCTTCGCGTACGAATTCGGCAACCGGCCACGCACCATCTCGGTCGCCGATCATCGCGGCGGCCGCTACCTGCGTGACGTCGCCGACACCTACGCGCGGCATTTCTATGCACTCGACGGCAACCAGAAGGTCGTCTCGGCCGCCGGTCGCGGCACGCACCGGCACGACGTGATGCTGCATCAGCAGGCCGGCGACGAGATCTGCCACGACGCATATCGCGCGGCCTGCTACCGCGGCCCCGACGTGTCCGATCGCCTCGCGTTGCTGATGCAGCCGAACGACTCGACCTGGCTGTCGATCAACTTGTATCGCGCGCGTCGCAGCGGCGCTTTCCAGCCACGCGAGATCGCGGCCATCGAAACGCTCGCACCGCTGATCGCGCAGGCCGCGCGGCATCACTATGCGCTCGCCGGCGCAGCGCAGATCGGCATTCCGCAACTGATGCTCGCGCGTCTGCGCGGCGCATGCCCGGCACTGTCCAAGCGCGAACTCGACGTGCTGCGCGGCGTGCTCGAAGGCCAGACCGCGCAGGAGATCGGCGAGACGATCGGCGTGAAAGCCTCCAGCGTCGTCACCTACCAGAAACGCGCGTACCGGCGCCTCGGCATCTCGAGCCAGCGCCAGCTGTTCGCGCTGTGCCTGCAGCCCTGAACGTCGACTGCCGATCCTGAACGCGTCGGGGTAAGTCCCGGCCCGCCGCCGGCCGTGCGCTGTACCCGGAATGGGGACAGCGGCGTTCGGTACGGCTTCCATACTGCATCCAGCCTGCCGCACGCATCGCGTCATCGAGCGTGCGCATTCGAACAGTGCAACCTGGAAGCCAACGATGGGCATCGAATTCAAGCCATATCCGTTCGTCGCCGCGCGCCATCCCGCGCACCTGCCGACCTGCAGCGACGGCGTCGACATGCAGCGGCACCGCGTCGCGATCGTCGGTGGCGGGCCGGTCGGCCTCGCGGTCGCGCTCGGCCTCGCCAATCACGGCATCCGCTGCGTGCTGCTCGAAGCCGACGATTCGGTCTGTCACGGCAGCCGCGCGATCTGCATCTCGCGACGCAGCCTCGAGATCATCGAGCGGCTCGGCGCACTCGGCGGTTTCCTCAGCGTCGGACTGCCGTGGAGCGGCGGACGCAGCTTCCATCGTCACGAAGAAGTGCTGCATTTCACGATGCCGCAGGACGAAAACCAGAAGCTGCCGCCGATGGTGAACCTCGCGCAGTATCACATCGAGCAGTTCCTGCTCGATGCCGCGCTGCGCCGCCCCGAGCTCATCGAAATCCGCTGGCAGACGAAGGTCGCCAGCGTCACGCGGCGCCCGGACGGCGTGCGTCTCGACGTCGATACGCCACTCGGCGGCTACGCACTCGATGCCGACTGGGCCGTCGCGAGCGACGGCGGGCGCAGCACGATGCGCGATGCGCTCGGCCTGTCGCTCCACGGCACCAGCTACGAAGGCCGTTACGTGATCGTCGACATCGCGCTCGACAGCGATCGGCCGACCGAGCGGCTCGCCTACTTCGACCCGGCGTCGAACCCGGGCTCGACAGTGCTCGTCCACAAACAGCCCGACAACGTGTGGCGGATCGACTACCAGCTGCGCGACGATGAGGATCCCGAAGCGGCCGTCAAACCCGAAAACGTGATCCCGCGTGTACAGAGCCTGCTCGACATGATGGGCGAGCGCGGCGACTGGTCGCCGATCTGGATCACGATCTACAAGGCGAACGCGCTGACGCTCGAACGCTACCGGCACGGCCGTGTGCTGTTCTGTGGCGACGCCGCGCACCTCGTGCCGATCTTCGGCGTGCGCGGCGCGAACTCGGGCATCGACGACGCCGACAATGTCGCGTGGAAACTGGCGTACGTGATTCGCGGCCTCGCGTCGGACGCACTGCTCGACAGCTATTCGGACGAGCGCGTGTTCGCGACGCACGAGAACCTGCGCTACGGCACCAAGAGCACCGAGTTCATGGCGCCGCCGTCGTTTGCGTTCGACCTGATGCGCAAGGCCGTGCTGACGCTCGCGGTCCGGCATCCGGCGTTGCGTTCGCTGATCAATCCGCGTCAGACATCGGCCATCGCTTACACGGCGTCGCCGCTCAATGCGGCCGAACGCGATGCGTTCTCGGCTGGGCCGGCGCCCGGCATGGTACTCGCCGAATGCCCGCTGATGCTGCAGACGTCGAGCGGCATCGGCAACGACAATGGCGCGCGTCGCGGCCACCTGACCGATCTCGTCGGCGCGCGCTTCACCGCGTTCCGCTTTACACGCGACGGCGCGCCCGATCCGTCGTTCGCCGATCTCGAACGACGCCTGCACGACACCGGCATCCCGTTCGCGCTCGTCACGCTCGCGCGGCACGCGGCACCGCAACACCCGGGACGCGGCGGCTACGACGTCGACGGCCGGCTGTTCGACCTGTACGGCGCGCGCGACGGCACCGTCTATTTCGTGCGTCCGGACGGACACGTGCTCGGCCGCTGGCACGATGCGCGCACCACCGACCTGAGCGCCGCACTCGAACGCGCGCTTCACCCGCACACGTCAGCCGATCCTCAGGAGAACGCATGATGACCGACACCGAACGCGACATCCTCTACACCAACCTGTGCCGCACGATGACCCGCATCGGCGAAACCGACGCGTCGCTCTTTCTCGCCCGCTTCGCGCTGCTGGCGATCGAGGCGATCGGCGACGCGGCGACTGTCACCCGACTGATCGCGGACGCCGGCGACGGCCTGCCCGACACGGGCGCACCGGCGCCGACGCATGGACGATGTGACACATGACGCACCGCTTGCGTGCCACCATCCATTTCTTACAAATTCATTTCGTGGACAGACGAATTCCCTGGAAAATCCCGATAAGGGTGCATAACATTACTTAACGATTCCGACCCGTCTATCGCGTTACATTGCGTGGGCGGCGCGGCGGGTCGCATGCCGCCTTCATGCAGCTTGCGGCGAAACAGCCGACGTCCGGTCATTTCGACTCAACTCTAGGAGAGGATCACCATGACTCATGGCTTGATTATGTGGCTCATCATCGGCGCGATCGCCGGCTGGCTGGCGGGCCTGCTCGTCAAGGGCGGCGGGTTCGGCCTGATCGTCGATATCATCGTCGGGATCGTCGGCGCGGTGATCGGCGGTTGGCTGGCCGGGGTGCTCGGCATCAGCCTCGGCAGCGGCTTCATCGGCTCGGTGATCGTCGCGGTCATCGGCGCCGTGATCCTGCTGTTCGTGATCCGTCTGTTCAGGCGCGCGGCCTGACGATCTTCTCGCGCGCCTTCGGGCGCGCTTGCGTTTCGTATTTGTATCGAAGCGGCGCGCGGCATTGCCCGCGCGCCGCCTTCCGGTTTCACTGGCGCTTGCCGCGCCGAAACCAGCCGTCGAGCACGTCGGTCGTCAGCAATCCGCTGCGCGCCTCGCGTGCGCCATCGCGGCCGATCCACACGGTACGCGGCATTTCTCCCCGCCATCCCGCATCGAGTGCCACCCGCAGACGCTCGGGCATCGGCTCCGCGTTCGCATACTGCGCGACCTGCGGCGGCAGGTTCATTTGCGCGAGCGCCTGCGCGATCGCCGCACCGTTGTCGTCGTACGCGTCCATCGAGACCATCGCGAGGCGCACGTCCGGATGCCGGCGCTGCCACGCGACCAGATGCGCGGCGTTCTCGCGGCAGTAGCCGCAATCGAGCGACCAGATCTCGACTGCGAGCGGCCGTTCGAGCGCCGTCGCGTACAACTTCGCGACCTCGGCCGCGCGCAGCGGCTGCAGGTCACCGGCCCATGCGGGCAGGCTCGCAAGCACGGCGCCGATCGACACCATCAGCCGTTTCATTGCGCCCCCTCCACGGGAATCAGTCGATAGCCGTCGTTACGCGTACGCCACGACAGGTAGATGCGCCCTGCATCGTCGAGCAGTTGCGGGTTATCGCTCGCACCCGAGGTCGACGCGATCACGCGCGGCGCCGACCAGTGCTCGCCGCGATCGTCCGAGCGGCGCAACTTGATCTCCATCGTGTCGCCGTCGAACGCCTTCCATGCGAGCCAGACGACATCACCGCGCGCGACGAGCGCCGCATGCGATGCCTGCTCGGCCGGTACCGCCGGATTCGCGCCGAACGCCCAGGGCGTGCCGAGCGGCCTGCCATCGGCGCCGATGCGCGAGTAGAACACGTCGGCGCGGCCGTCGACGACGCCGAACCACGCGATGTGGCGCGTACCGTCCGGCGTGATCGCAAGCGCCGGCCCGTGGTCGGGGCACGCCTCGACGTGCCAGTTCGAGAACGTCGCGCGCACGGGCACGACGGGCTCCGACGCCGACATGGGCAGCACCGCGAGCGCATGGTCGCGGATCTGCCCCGGGAACACGTTGCGCCACACGGCTTCGACATGTCCGGCCGGATCGATCGCCATCGCGATGCGGCAGCATTCGCACGTGTGATCGGTCACCTTGCGCTCGGGCTCGAACGACGCGCCGCCGTCGCGCGATACGGCGTAATAGACGGCCGCGCCGTCGTACGCCCGCCCCGCCGCCTTCACCTCGACGAGATCGCGCTTGTCGATCCACGCGATCGCGATGTTGCCGGCCGGATCGACCGCCATCATGTCGAAGCGGTGCGTGATCGCCTGCCGGTCGCGATGCACGGTGACGGGCACGCTCCACGTCGCGCCGCCGTCGAGCGAACGCGAAAAGCGCACCATGCCGGTGTACGGCGCATCGAGCGGCATCGACCACGACACGTACACCGCGCGACCGTCCGGGCTCGTCGCGATCTTCGGGCGATTCTCCGCACTCGTATAGATCGGCTCGGACATCGCGTTGACGGTCGCGGGTGCGGACAGCGTGCGGCCCGCGTCGTCCGAGTGCGCGACGACGACGTGCGCGCCTTCGACCCACGCGACCCACAGCCGGTGCCGCACGTCGAATGCGGCGCCGGTCGCGAGCGGCTGCTTCTGCTGTGCCGGCGCGGCCGGCATGCTCATGTGCGCCGCGTGCGGATCGACGGCGTTCGGCGCGTCGTGCGCACCTGCGGGCGAAAGCGCCGCGAGCCACAGCGCGCAGCCTGCCGCGACCGATTTCACAGCGACCATTTCAGTTCTCCAAAGAAAGTGCGGCCCGGATACGGGTGGAACACGTAGTAGCGGCGGTCAGTCAGGTTGTCGATGCCGACCGACGCGACCCAGTGACGGTCGAAGCGGTAGCGTGCCTTCAGGTCGACGACCGTGAAGATGCTCGTGCCGCCGTAGACGTCCGGATTGACGTCGCTGTTGTCGAGCGTATTGAACTGGCGGCCCGAGTAGCGGACGCCGACGCTCGCGAGCCAGTGTTCGTCGAAGCGGTACGACGCGAGCAGGTTCGCGCGCATGCGCGGGATGCGCGGAAAGCGCGAACCGACGTAAGCCGGATTCGCGGCGTCGGCCAGAATCTGCGCATTGCTCGCCGACACGTTCGCGTCGATGTCGAGCCCGCGCAGCCCGACGCTCTGGCCGCTGAATGCGAGTTCGACGCCACGTACGCGCACGCGATCGACGTTCGAGATGTTGGTGACGGTCGACGCGCCCGACACCGTCGTCTGGCTGTAGATCGAATCGCGCAGGTCGCTCTGGAACACGCTCGCGCGCACGACGCCGACACCCACGTCGCGCTCGGCCGTGAAGTCCCAGTCGATCGCCTTTTCCGGCCGCAGGTTCGGGTTGTTGTTGACGATCGCGTTGTTCGAGATCGTGCCCTGGAACAGTTCGCCGACCGTCGGGAAGCGCGTGCCGGTCGCGAACGACACCCGGAAGCGCCAGACGTCCGTCGCGTCCCATTGCAGCGCGACTTTTGGCGACAGCGCATTCGCGTTGCGGTCCGCGTAGCCGAGCATGCCGTTGGCGTTGCCAAGCGCGCCGCCGTACGCATCCCAGCGCTCGTAGCGCAGGCCGAGGGTCGCGAGCCAGTTGGGTGCGAAACGCCACGCGTCCTGCGCGAACAGCGCCTGCGTGCGCGTGTCGCCCCGGTAGACGCTCGCGAGCGACGTAGTCGGCCCGGCCAGCCAGTCGGCCGTGTTGTACGTGACGTTGCGCAGGAAATAGTTGTCGTAGTGATAGCCGAACGTGAACGCGTGGCCCTTCACTTCCGGCGCCTCGGCCTTCAGGTCGAACGTGCGCCAGCCCGTGCCGTCGCCCTGGAACAGCGTACCCGCCCCGCCCTGCACGGTCGACGCCGCGCGCAGCACGTCGCGCGATACGTCGTACGCCGACACCACGCCCGACAGCCGCCAGCCCGAATCGAGCCGCCCGTTCAGGCCGAGCGCGTACAACCAGTTCTCCTGGTCGCCGCGCTGCGGCGCGAACGCGCTCTGCGCGACGGTCATGTTCTGGCCGCCAATCGACACGTTGCCACCGTAGACGGGATTGCCGGCCACATCGCGCAGGAAGGTTTCGCCGTGCTGCCGGTAATGGTTTTCCCAGTGCCCGAGCGTCAGCGTCGCGTCGACGTGGTCCGTGAACGCGTAGCCCATCCGGACCGTCTCGTTAAGCTGCTCGGTCCGCTCGATGGTCTGCGCGCCGACGATCGTGCGCGGCTTGCCGTTCGGCCCGATGTCGGTAGCCGCCCCCGTCACGGGCACCGCAGTGCCGAGCTTCGGGTTGTAGGCTGAATTGGGGCTCGCATACTGCATCGGCTGGCCGTCGTTCTCCAGCCGGTCAAGCGACAGCGAAAACCAGAACTTGCCGACGCGGTTCGCGATCCGCGCGGTCTGGTGATTGCCGCCGAAGCTGTCCGCGAACCCGTAACCGTCGTGATAGCGCTGCGTGAAGAACTGCGTCGACAGCGACGCCTCGAGCGCGTCGGGGCGCCGCGTCGTCAGCAGCACGGTCGAGCCGATCGCGTTGCCGGGATACAGCGCGGAAAAGGGACCATACAGCACGTCGACGCGCGCGATATCGTCGGGCGCGATCAGCGACCAGCGCGGCGGATACGCATAGCTCGAACCGAGCAGGTTCGACAGCAGCAGGCCGTCGGCGTAGACGAGCCCGCGCGCGCTCTGCAACTCGTTGAAGTCGCGGCCGGCGAACACGCTGTTGCGGTCGCCGATGTAGCGCTTGCGAACCATCAGGTTGGGCGCGTACTTCAGCGCGTCCTCGGTGGTGACGTTGGTGTGCGCGTCGATCTGCTCGCGCGTGATCGACTCGACGACGGCCGGCGTATCGGGATCGACGGGTTGCCGCCGGGCGGAGACGCTGACGGCGGTCAGCGTGTCGCCCGTCGGCGCGAGCGCGGCAACCGGTGCGGCACGGCCGGCCGGGTTGCCCAGACCGCCGGGCGCGGGGTCGGCGGATGCGCCATCGATCGTGGCGGCCTGCGCGGCAGGCCAGACAAAAGCGGCCGCGCAGGCGAGCGCGAGCCGGCCGCGCGACGACCGCGCGGGGAAGGTGAACGACATGGATGAATTCCTGAAAACGTGACCAGACGCCGCCGGGCGCGAGCCGACGCGCCGGGCGCACATGGCGCGGCGCGCGGACCGGGCCGCGGGCGGCACGCGCGCCACCGGAGCGCGCGTACGAAATCAATCAGATCGGGACGTTTTCAGGCGGACCGCGCGGCTGCGCGAGACGGATGCCCTTGCGGGGAAAAACGGGAACGGCCGGGGCGGCCGCCCGGTACGCGAATGCGCGCACGAAGCCCGGCAACGCAGGCAGGCTCGTGCCGAGCGCCACGTTCGCCGCGAAGCCGGGACAGTACACGCAGTGCGGCACGCCGGCATGGTCGAACGACGATGTGCCGCGGTCGTCGCCCGACTGCGCGAAGGCGATGTGGCGTACGCCTGCCGCACTGCACAATTCGAGCGTGAGCTCGCCGGAACCGCTCGATGCGAGACGCGCGTAGCCGATGACGGGCGACAGTACGTTCAGTACGAGCGCCAACCATACGAGGCCGATCCATCGCGTCGTTCGTTTCATCGCGGTCCAGGAAAAAGAGCGCGCAAGTATAACAAGCGGCCCGATTGTTGCCGACGTGCGAGGTGCAATAGTCGGAATCGCACAGTGCGCAGCTGCGCATGTGCCGTTAATACAACAGAGACAAAATCTAACGATTCGCCACTGGCATAAATCCAAGCGCGAGGTTGATAATCATTGAACCTGCTGGAGAAATGACCATGGACGAAAGACCAACCCGCATGCCCCCGCCCGAGCAAGTGATGAGCCCGGATCCGGAACCCGTCGGCGTGGAATTCCTCGCCGAGTTGCCCGAGCATGTCCGGGCATTCTTCGACGAGCAGCACAAGCTGTACTCGCCGAAGTGAACCTACGTTCCGTTCTGTAACCGCCACGTGTCGATCGATATCGTGCGGTACATCGCTGCGTTTTCGGCGCAGATCGCTTCGCACCCGGGCTGCAACGGCCTGACGGTGCCGGATCAGCGCGTCCGCTGATTCTTCTGTCGCGTCGTTCCGCCGCGCGACTGTCTTCGTCTATTCTTCTGGTTTTCCACCTCCGGCCCGCCCGGCTCTCCCGATCGTTCCGATGAAACAAGCCATTCGTGCCAGCGTCGCTGTCGCCGCGCTCGGCGTCGCCTTTTTCTCGTCACCGCACATCGCACGCGCGGACGGCGACGACACCGCGCTCACCAATCTCGTCGCGCTCGCCTCGCAGCGGCTCGCACTTGCCGAACCCGTCGCGCGATGGAAATGGGCGAACCACAAGGCGATCGAGGACCGGCCGCGCGAAGCGGCCCTGCTCGCATCGGTGGAAAAGCGTGCCGCACAGTCCGGCGTGGATCCCGCGTTCGCACGCACGTTCTTCGAGGATCAGATCGCCGCGAGCAAGGACGTGCAGAACGCGCTCTTTGCAACGTGGCGCGCGACGCGGCCGCCGGAAGGCTCGCCGCCCGACCTCGCGACCAGCACGCGGCCGGCGCTCGACCAGCTCACGCAAAAGATGCTGGCCGGCCTCGCGCAAGTCGCACCGCTGCGCGACGCACCCGATTGCCAGGCGCGGCTCGCGCGCAGCATCGCGAACTGGAAGACGCTGACGCGCTACGACCCCACCCAGACGCGGGCACTCGGCCTCGCGCTGTCGCACGTCTGCTCGGCCGGCGGCGCCAGCGCGATCGGCTGATGGCACGCGGCCATGGCGCGCTGCAGCCGGCGGCGCTCATCAGTCGGCAGGCGTGAGCGCCGCTATCGGAATCAGTTGCAAGCCGCGCGCGAGATGCGTCTGCAGCAGGCGATGGGTATGCGGCTCGACCGCACCGTCCGCACCGTCGGCCGCGAGCCGCGCGGCCGCATCGAGCGATTCGGCCACACCGAGGTAGCGCCAGCCGTCGATCACGTGAAACAGGCGGCGCTCGCCGCTCGCCTCGAACGCGACCGGGCCGTCGAACGGCCAGGGCACATTGCCGGCACGGGCGCTTTCGGCCGCGGGACGCCGGTTGTATGACGGACGCAGGCGAGCGATCCACTGCGCTTCCGCAAGCATTGCGCCGAGTTCGTTGCCGGTCTCCCGCCATTCGACGCGCCGCACCTGTTGCGCAATCCGCATTTCCTTCGACGAACGCCGCTCGCCGGTCAGCAGCGCGCGCAAGCGCTGCCGCACGCGCACGCTGCGGCCAACGTACAGCGCTTCGTCGCCCTCCCCGAACAGCGCGTACGCGCCGCATCCGGCCGGCGCGGTATCGAGCCACGCTTCGGTCATGCCGCCCGCGAGACGGAAGTGGCGCGTCGTGCGCGCAATCTGGTCGCGCAGACGCTCGAGCGGCACGATCTCGTGCAATTGCCGCCAGAACTGCCAAAGGAGATCCGCATCCGCGAGCGCCCGGTGGCGGGCGGCGGGAACGAGGCCATGCCGCTCGATCAGCGCATCGAGTCCGTGTCGCGCCTCCCGCGGAAACAGCGCGCGCGACAACCGCACCGTGCACAGCACGTCCGGATTGAATGCGAAGCCGGCGCGCTCGAATTCGGCACGCAGGAAGCCCCGATCGAAGCTTGCGTTGTGCGCGACGAACAGCTTGCCGTCGAGCCGCTCGAACAGCGCGGGCGCGAGCGACGCGAACGACGGCGCGTCGCGCACCATCTCATCGGAAATGCCCGTCAGTTGCTGGATGAACGGCGGAATCGATTGCCCCGGATTGACGAGTGTCGTCCATGTCGACACGCCCAGCGGGCCGATTTCGACCACGCCGATTTCAGTGATACGGTGCTCGGCGGACGAACCCCCGGTGGTTTCGAGATCGACGAAGACGAGCGACTGTTCGCAGGCGGGATCGGACGGACGGAAATCGGACATGAAAAGGCGGGAAAGACGATGCTTCCGTGAGTATGCACCGGCAGGCGTGTTCGCGACCAGTCCGATGCGGATTCGATTCGCCGGTCACGGGTTTTCGTGCCCCAAAAAGCAAAAGGCCCCCGCGATGCGGGGGCCGGACGTGATCGGCAATGCGTGGCGCGTCAGACCGCCTGGATATTCGCTGCCTGCTTGCCTTTCGGCCCGACTTTCACATCGAAAGAAACGCGCTGGTTTTCCTTCAGCGTTTTGAAGCCGTCCATCCGGATTTCGGAAAAGTGCGCAAACAAATCTTCGCCACCATTGTCGGACGTAATAAAGCCGAAACCTTTAGCATCGTTAAACCATTTTACGATACCGGTATCCATACCTTCGTTCCCCACTCGATTAGATCAAAAAAGCTACTGTTTATAGCCGCTTCCCGAAATCCCGCAACGGCGCGCCGACACTCACCCCCAGCGCTCCGCCCGGGGACGGAGTGCTGACTTTATAAATTGGACAATCCGGGTGCGTCAAGGGAATTTTTGGTGCTTTCTTTATCAAAAAAACGTCAATACCACTGGAATCGGTACACCATCGTCTTTTATTAATTGATCCGCATCAAAAACCTGTCAATATTACCGGGATCGAATCACTCATAATCGAAAACATGAAAAACCTACCGGGGACAAATCGGACCGGTAAAATCATCGGGTTTTTTCCGGATTGCAAAGAACCGAAGACGTTGCGATGCTGGCCCAAGGCATTGGAAGGAGAAGGTCATGTGGCTGGACGGAATCAAACGCCTTGCGAGCCGGCTCGCACGCGTACGCCGCAAGTCCCGCGCGCTGGCCGAGTCTCGTGAAACGCCATGCGACACCGAGTTCGACCCGACTTGGCACGGCGATCATTGGCAGAACCTGCTGGCTTCACCACTGGACGCCCGTCACTACGTGATGGAAGACTGGACGTACACGCCGCCGCTGGCCGAGGCCGATGACACGCAGCCGACAGGCAAGCGCAAGCGGCGCTCGTACAAGCAATAGGGATCCGGGAGACGGGCAAAAAAAAGCGCGACTGGGAAGTCGCGCCGACAAAGGTTTGGAGATCTTTTCCGTCAACGAAAAAGTCTGCTTCGGAAAGCAGAGATCGCAGTATAGCGAGAGAACATCCTTTCATTATCCATGCTACACACAAACCTCTATTGCCGATGCGTCAATAATCGCGCTACGTCTGCCCCGGCCCGCCACTGATTGCCTGTCGCGATCGCGCAACGCCCACGACACCCGTTATGCAGTCCTGAGCACATTCTCCGCCTGCTGCGCTGCCGCAAAGTCTTGATGGCCGGGGCTCCCGGCGCATACACTCATTCTTGCGGGATTCAAAATACAGTATTGCCGGAAGCAATTTCCTTCTGCACCCGGCCCCATCCTTACACTGCAAATGGATTTCCGATGAAGGCGCCGCGCTCAACGCGCACGGCGTTGCCGACCCGCGACGCCGCCGATGCCCGCAACAGGTTCGATCGACACCATCCTGTTTGGAGACAGATCATGAAAAAGCCCCTGATCGTCGCCGCATTGACCGGCGTGTGTGCCACTGCCGCCCATGCGCAAAGCAGCGTCACGCTGTACGGCCTGATCGATGCCGGCATCACCTATACGAACAACCAGGGTGGTCACAGCGCGTGGCAGGAGACGAGCGGCTCGATCAACGGCAGCCGCTGGGGCCTGCGTGGGACCGAGGATCTCGGAGGCGGGCTGAAGGCAATCTTCACCTTGGAAAACGGCTTCGGCATCAACAACGGTTCGCTCAAGCAGAACGGCCGCGAATTCGGCCGCCAGGCTTTCGTCGGCCTCGCGCACCAGAGCTACGGCTCGCTCACGCTCGGCCGCCAGTACGACAGCGTCGTCGATTTCCTCGGCCCGCTATCGCTGACCGGCACCCAATACGGCGGCACGCAGTTCGCGCACCCGTTCGACAACGACAATCTGAACAACTCGTTCCGGATCAACAACTCGGTCAAGTATCAGAGTGCCAATTACGGCGGCCTGAAATTCGGCGCGCTGTACGGCTTCTCGAATTCCAGCGATTTCTCGAACAACCGCGCATACAGCGTGGGCGCGTCGTACAGCTATCTGGGCTTCAACGTCGCGGCCGCGTACATGCAGCTCAACAACAACATCAACGCACTGTCGCTCGCAGCCAGCGACCCCGGCGCGGTGGCCGGCGACTGGACGTTCGCCGCCAGCCGTCAGCGCACCTGGGGCGCAGGCCTCAACTATACGTTCGGGCCCGCGACGGCCGGCTTCGTGTTCACGCAGACGCGCCTGACCGATTCGGCCGGGATCAGCGCCGGGCAGTCCGGCGTGTCGGGCGGCATCCCGCTCACCGGCGGCACGCGCTTCAACAATTACGAAGTGAATGGCCGCTACGCGCTGACACCGGCATTCTCGTTCGCGGGTTCGTACACGTACACCGACGCCCGCCTCGACGGCCAGACGCCCAGCTGGCACCAGTTCAACCTGCAAGCCGACTATGCGCTGTCGAAGCGCACCGACCTGTATCTGCAGGGCGAGTACCAGCGGGTCAATACGGACGGCCTGGCGGTCGGCGCGAACATCAACGGGCTCGGCACCGCGTCGTCGACGAACAAGCAGATCGCGGTCACGGCCGGCATGCGCCACCGCTTCTGAGCATTCCGATCGGCCCCCGCCCGGCGAGAACCGTCATGACGAAGCGCCCCACCCGGGGCGCTCATTGTTTCAGCGCTGCGCTGCGCGAATGCGCCGCGCCCTGCTCACGCGCTGCCCGGTGCCGGATAGCGAACGTCGAGCACGTCGATCGGCTGGGGACCAGCCGGCGTCATCAGCGTGACGGTGTCGCCGATCTTCGCCTTGATGAGGGCGCGCGCGACCGGTGAAATCCAGCTGACATGGCCGCGATCGAGATCGACCTCGTCGATCCCGACGATCGTGACGGTGTGATCCTCGCCATCCGGCGTCGCGTAATCGACGGTCGCGCCGAAGAAAACCTGGTCGACATTCTCCTGCCGGCTCGCGTCGACGACTTCGGCGAGATCGAGCCGCTTCGTCAGGAAGCGGATCCGGCGGTCGATCTCGCGCAACCGCCGCTTGCCGTAGATGTAGTCGCCGTTCTCCGATCGATCGCCGTTCGACGCGGCCCACGACACCAACCGCACGACCTCGGGACGCTCGACGTCGATCAGGTTCAGGAGTTCGTCCCTGAGCCGCTTGTGGCCGGCCGGGGTGATGTAATTCTTCGTGCCCGCAGGAATCGCGGGTTGACTCGGGTCGAGATCGTCGTCGTCGCCGTCCGACTCTTTGACAAACGCCTTGTTCATGATGCAGATTCAACACTTGGATGACTGATGCATCAAGGGTACACGAACGTGGCCGCCCACGATCGGGTGACATTTTTTGCGAACAAGGCTTCCATTTTTATACAACCCTGCTATACTTCCGCTTCTGCGTGCGGCTGTAGCTCAGTTGGATAGAGTACTTGGCTACGAACCAAGGGGTCGTGGGTTCGAATCCTGCCAGCCGCGCCACCTTTTTCGAGGGCCTTCCAAACCGAAGGCCCTTTCAGTTCGATGTTGTAGCGTTTTGTTTTTGCGTGCGGCTGTAGCTCAGTTGGATAGAGTACTTGGCTACGAACCAAGGGGTCGTGGGTTCGAATCCTGCCAGCCGCGCCACCTTTTGGGGGCCTTCCCATCGCAGAAGGTTCCGACAGTTGAAGTAGTACCGCTTTGCGTGCGGCTGTAGCTCAGTTGGATAGAGTACTTGGCTACGAACCAAGGGGTCGTGGGTTCGAATCCTGCCAGCCGCGCCACCTCAGAAGGGCCTTCCTCCGGGAAGGCCCTTTTTTCTTTTCCACCCCCTCTTCTGTTCGCCCACCGCCCGCTCGAGTCGGGTTGCCACTTCACGACACCGCCCGCCCCGGGGCACACATGAAAACGGCGGCCCGTGGCCGCCGTCGCATCCCGCCGCAAACCACCGCGCGGCGTCAGTAATCCTGCCGCTCGCGCTCGATGCGCATGCCGCCGTCGTGACGCGCATGCACGCTGTCGTCGGTCGAGCGCTCGCGCATGATCCGCATCACGTCCGGATTGGTCCGCACGCGCCGCATCACGTTCGCGAGATGCACGCGATCGCTGACCTGGATCACGAACCGCAACACCGTCGATTCGTGCGTGAGATCCTCGTCCATCGCGATGTGAACGATGTTCGCGTCGGCCGACGTGATGTCCGCCGCGACGCGCGCGAAGATGCCCTTCGTGTTCTTCACCAGCGCCTTCACCGCGACGTCGAACAGGCGACCTGGCTGCGGCGCCCACTCGACGTCGATCCAGCGGCCCGGATCGCGACGATGGATGCGCTGCGCGACCCGGCAATCGGTCGTATGAATCGCCATCCCGAGGCCGATGCCGATATAACCCATGATCGCATCGCCCGGAATCGGCCGGCAGCACGCCGACAGTTGCACGGACATCCCTTCGGTGCCGGTAATCACGACCGGCGGCGCATTGTGCGCGGGATGCCGCTCGGACTTCGGCAGATCGTCGTCCGCATCGCGGCCGGTCATCAGCACCTCGATGCGCTTGGCCATCACCGCGGCGACGCGGCGGCCGAGGCCTATGTCCGCGAAGATTTCCTGGCGGCTCTTGTTGCCCGTCCACTGGACGAGCTTCTCCCACACCTCCGGCGTGACATCGGCGAGCGCGAGCCCGTAACCCTTCAGGCTCTGGTCGACGAGCCGCTCGCCGAGCTGCACCGACTCGTTCAGGCGCATCGTCTTCAGGTAGTGACGAATCGCCGAACGCGCCTTGCCGGTGCGCACGAAACCGAGCCACGCGGGGTTCGGCTTCGAATACGGCGCGGTGATCACCTCGACGATGTCGCCGCTCTTCAGCTCGGTGCGCAGCGGCAGCAACTCGTTGTTGATCTTCACGGCCACGCACTGGTTGCCGAGATCGCTGTGGATCGAATACGCGAAATCGAGCGCCGTCGCGCCGCGCGGCAACGCCATGATTTTCGACTTCGGCGTGAACACGTAGACCGCATCCGGGAACAGGTCGATCTTCACGTGTTCGAGGAATTCGCTCGAATCGCCGGCTTCGCTCTGGATGTCGAGCAACGACTTCAGCCACTGATGCGCGCGCTTTTGCACGTCGTTCAGATCCGCGCCGCCGTTCTTGTACAGCCAGTGCGCGGCCACGCCGGCCTCGGCGATCTCGTGCATCTTGCGCGTGCGCACCTGGAACTCGATCGGCGCGCCGAACGGGCCGACGAGCGTCGTGTGCAGCGACTGATAGCCGTTGATCTTCGGGATCGCGATGTAGTCCTTGAACTTGCCGGGCACGGGCTTGTACAGCGCGTGCAACGCACCGATGCACGTGTAGCAGTCGAGCGGACTCTCGACGACGACGCGAAAGCCGTATACGTCGAGCACCTGCGAGAACGACAGCTGCTTGTCGCGCATCTTGCGATAGATGCTGTAGATCGTCTTCTCCCGGCCGGTGATCTCCGCGTCGAGCTTCGCGTCGCTCATCGCGCGCTGAGCGGCCTCGAGGATCTTGCTGATCACTTCGCGGCGGTTGCCGCGCGCGGCCTTCACGGCCTTCTCGAGCGTCGCGTAGCGATGCGGGTTGAAGTTCGCGAAGCTCATGTCCTGCAGCTCGCGATACGTGTTGTTCAACCCGAGGCGGTGCGCGATCGGCGCGTAGATGTCGAGCGTCTCGCGTGCGACGCGCCGGCGCTTTTCCATCGGCACCGCGCCGAGCGTGCGCATGTTGTGCAGACGGTCGGCGAGCTTGACGAGGATGACCCGCACGTCGCGCGCCATCGCGAGCAGCATCTTGCGAAAGTTCTCCGCCTGCGCTTCCTCGCGGCTGCGGAACTCCATCTTGTCGAGCTTGGACAGGCCGTCGACCAGTTCGGCGACCTTCGGGCCGAACCGTTCGGCCAGCTCGCTCTTGGTCACGCCCTGGTCTTCCATCACGTCGTGCAGGAGCGCGGCCATCACGGCTTGCGCGTCGAGCTTCCAGCCGGCACAGATTTCCGCGACGGCGACGGGATGGGTGATGTAGGGTTCGCCGCTCTGGCGATATTGACCGAGGTGGGCTTCGTCACTGAAGTGGAACGCCGCCTTGACCTCTTTGATTTCTTCCGGAGGGAGATACTCGGCAAGCGCGGCCGTCAGTTTCGCGATCGAAACGACGCCGTGCTTGCGCGGCTGCTCCGGCGTGGCGGTCGGCCCGAACAGATGCCGGAAGGACTGTTCGAGGACCGCGTCGATGTACTGGCGCGCAGGCGACTGGGCCGTGGCTTCGGTGGTCGAATCCGCGGAGGCGGACGATGGGGTGGTGCTCATATTCGCCTCCAGGTCGAGTCGTTGCGCGCGTGGACTACATGGCTGGAACGGGCCGGATGCGCGTTACACCGGCACCTTCTTCAGCATCTCGACGCCGACCTGGCCGGCAGCGATTTCGCGCAGCGCGACGACGGTCGGCTTGTCGCGGCTCTCGATCTTCGGCGTATGGCCTTGCGCGAGCTGCCGCGCGCGGTAAGTGGCGGCGAGCGCCAGTTCGAAGCGGTTGGGGATTTGCTTCAGGCAGTCTTCGACGGTAATGCGAGCCATGTTGGTAATTCCTTCTGAATATAGTCCCTATTCTACCTTATGTCCCTCTACCCCCGCGTCATTCCGCGTGGGGCAAATGGATGCCGAGCTCGATGAACAGCTCCGTGTGTCGCGCGTACTGCGAAGCAAAGCGCAGGCGCGTCGCCGCGACGATGCATTCGAGCTCGGCCAGTGCACGATCGAAATTTTCGTTGATCACGACGTATTCCGCTTCCGACGCGTGCGCCATCTCGCTGCCCGCGGCGAGCAGGCGTCGCGTGATCACGTTCGGCTCGTCCTGGCCGCGCTTCTTCAGACGTTCCTCGAGCGCGTCGAGCGACGGCGGCAGAATGAAGATGCCGACCGCGTTGCGGAACTGCTTCTTCACCTGCTGCGCGCCCTGCCAGTCGATCTCGAGCAGCACGTCGTGGCCGCTCATCATCTGCTCCTCGATCCAGACGCGCGACGTACCGTAGTAGTTGCCGTGCACTTCCGCGCTTTCGAGGAATTCGTGCGCGGCGTGGCGCGCGCGGAAATCCTCGACGGTCGTGAAGTGGTAATGCTGGCCGTCCTGCTCGCCCGGGCGCGGCTTGCGCGTCGTGTACGAAATCGACAGGCAGATGTCGCTGTCCTTCGACAGCAGCGCGTTCACGAGCGTCGACTTGCCGGCGCCCGACGGCGCGATGACCATGAACAGGTTGCCAGGATAGACGCCGCCGTGCAGCGCATGCGACGCGTGGCCGTCGTGAATGGGATGGGTCATGTTGCGTTACTCCAGGTTTTGCACTTGCTCACGCATCTGCTCGATCAACAGCTTGAGCGCCATCGATGCGTCGGCCAGTTCCTTCGCCGCCGCCTTCGAGCCGAGCGTGTTTGCTTCTCGATTCAGTTCCTGCATCATGAAGTCGAGACGCTTGCCGACGCGGCCGCCCTTCTCGATCACGTGACGCGTTTCGTTCAGGTGCGCGGTGAGCCGCGACAGCTCTTCCGCGATGTCGATCCGGATCCCGTACATCGTCACTTCCTGACGAATGCGTTCCGCGGCTTCCTCGCGCGTGACGATCGGCGCGCTGCCTTCGGGCGCCGCGATGCCGAGCGCCTCCTGCAGCCGCTCGACGATCTTCTGCTGATGCTTCGCGATCAGCTCCGGCACGAGCGGCGTGATGCGCGCGACGATCGCCTCCATCTCGGTGACGTTCGACAGCAGCATCGTCGCCAGCTGCGCGCCTTCGCGCGAACGCACGACGACGAGTTCACCGATCGCTTCCTTGCCGCACGCGAGCACCGCGTCGCGGATCGCTTCCGCCGACACGCCGCTCTCGGCGAGCACGCCTGGCCAGCGCAGGATCTCGCCCGCACGCAGGCGACCGACACCCGGAAACGAATCGAGCACCGAGCGCTCGAGCTCGGCAAGCTGGCCGAGCGCCGTCTGGTTCAGCGCACCGGCACCGATGCTCTGCTCGCCGCGCTGCAGGTTGATGCGCACGTCGACCTTGCCGCGCGACAACTTGTTCATCAGCATTTCGCGCAGCGCGGGCTCGCACGCGCGCACGTCGTCCGGCATGCGGAAATTCAGGTCGAGGAAGCGCGAGTTCACGGTGCGCAGTTCGACCGACACGCTGGTGCCGCCGTTGCCGGTGGCCGTCGCGAGTTCGCGCGTCGCGCTCGCGTAGCCCGTCATGCTGTAGATCATGGTTCGTCTCGCCGTCTGGGTGCCCTTCTCGGGCGGGAATATGTCGAGGCGCCCGGCGCATTGCAAGGCGCGGGGCGGGAAGCGCGCATTATCCCATTTTTGCGCCCCACCCCGCCGGGCAAGGCCGCCGTTCGGCGCTAAAATCGGGGTTTCCTCTTCCGTCCACGATTCCCCATGACGTCTTCCCTGTCCCGCCCGAGCGGCCGCCGCGCCGACGAACTGCGCAAGGTCGCCCTCACGCGCCATTACACGAAACACGCCGAAGGCTCGGTACTCGTCGAATTCGGCGATACCAAGGTGATCTGCACCGCGAGCGTCGCCGAACGCGTGCCCGAATTCCTGCGCGATCGCGGCCAGGGCTGGCTAACGGCGGAATACGGGATGCTGCCGCGCGCGACGCACACGCGCAGCGACCGTGAAGCCGCGCGCGGCAAGCAGACGGGCCGTACGCAGGAAATTCAGCGCCTGATCGGCCGCGCGCTGCGCGCGGTGTTCGATCTCGAAGCACTCGGCCCGCGCACGATTCACATCGACTGCGACGTGATCCAGGCCGACGGCGGCACGCGCACGGCCAGCATCACCGGCGCCTTCGTCGCCGCGCACGACGCCGTGTCGAAGCTGATCGCGGCCGGCAAGCTCGCCCGCTCGCCGATCACCGACCACGTCGCCGCGATCTCGGTCGGCGTGTACGAAGGCGCACCCGTGCTCGATCTCGATTACGCGGAAGATTCGCGCTGCGACACCGACATGAACGTCGTGATGACGGGCGCCGGCGGCTTCGTCGAAGTCCAGGGCACCGCCGAAGGCGTGCCGTTCTCGCGCGCCGAGATGAACGCGCTGCTCGACCTCGCGCAAAGCGGGATCGGCCAGCTCGTGCAGTTGCAGAAGGACGTGCTGGGCGCCGGCCATGTCTGACGATCGCACCCTCGCGCCGCTGTCGCGCATCGTGCTCGCGTCGAACAACGCCGGCAAGCTGCGCGAGTTCACCGCGCTGTTCTCGACGGTCGGCATCGAGATCGTGCCGCAGGGCGACCTGGCCGTGCCGGAGGCGGACGAGCCGTTCGGCACGTTCATCGAGAACGCGCTGACGAAAGCACGGCACGCGTCGCGGCTCACCGGCCTACCGGCGATCGCCGACGATTCGGGCCTGTGCGTGCGCGCGCTGCGCGGCGCACCGGGCGTCTATTCGGCACGCTACGCGCAGCGCGCGGGCGGCGACAAGGGCGACGCGGCGAACAATGCGTACCTCGTCGAGCAGCTGCGCGGCGTCGACGACCGGCGCGCATACTATTGCTGCGTGCTCGCGCTGGTGCGCCACGCGGACGATCCCGAGCCGCTGTTCGCCGAAGGTCGCTGGGAAGGCGAGATCGTCGACACGCCGCGCGGCGAGCACGGATTCGGCTACGACCCGTATTTCCACCTGCCGTCGCTCGGCGCGACGGCGGCCGAACTCAAGCCGGCCGTGAAGAACACGCACAGCCATCGCGCGCTCGCGCTGAAGGCACTGCTCGCGCGGCTCGCGGAGGAACCGGCATGATCGTCTTCGTTACGCATTCGCAACTGGAGGCCGCATGAGCCAGGCGGCGGAAACAGGCGCGCGCGTCGTCGCGACCTTCGCGTCGCCCGGGCAGGTACGGCTCACGTCGCTGCCGCCGCTCGCGCTGTACGTGCATTTTCCGTGGTGCGTGCGCAAGTGCCCGTACTGCGATTTCAACTCGCACGAGTGGAAGGGCGAACGGTTTCCGGAAACCGAGTACCTCGACGCGCTGCGCGCCGATCTCGAACAGGCGCTGCCACTCGTCTGGGGCCGGCAGGTGCATACGGTGTTCATCGGCGGCGGCACGCCGAGCCTGCTGTCCGCGGCCGGCCTCGACCGGCTGCTGTCCGACGTGCGCGCGCTGCTGCCGCTCGATGCCGACGCCGAGATCACGCTGGAGGCGAACCCGGGCACGTTCGAGGCCGCGAAGTTCGCGCAGTTCCGCGCGAGCGGCGTGAACCGCCTGTCCGTCGGCATCCAGAGCTTCAACGAAGGCCATCTGAAAGCGCTCGGCCGCATTCACGACACCGCGCAGGCGCGCGCGGCCGTCGAGATCGCCGCGAAGACGTTCGACAACTTCAACCTCGACCTGATGTTCGCGCTGCCGAACCAGACGCTCGACGAATGCCGGGCCGACATCGAGACCGCGCTGTCGTTCGCGCCGCCGCATCTGTCGCTGTATCACCTGACGCTCGAACCGAACACGCTGTTCGCGAAGTTTCCGCCCGTGGTGCCCGACGACGATGCGTCGGCCGACATGCAGGAATGGATCCACGCGCGCACGGCCGAGGCTGGTTACGGCCGCTACGAAGTGTCCGCTTACGCGAAGCCGAATCATCAGTGCAAGCACAACCTGAACTACTGGCGCTTCGGCGACTATCTCGGGATCGGCGCGGGCGCGCACACGAAGCTGTCGTTCCCGAACCGGATTCTGCGGCAGGCACGCTACAAGCATCCGGCGACCTTCATCGAACAGGCGATGGCCGGCACGCCGGTGCAGGAAGAACGTGAAGTCGGTGCGCGCGACCTGCCGTTCGAGTTCATGCTGAACACGCTGCGGCTCGTCGAGGGCTTCCCCGTGCACAGCTTCGTCGAACGCACGGGCTTGCCGATCGGCACGATCGAGACGGCACTCAAGGATGCGGAGCAGCGCGGACTGATCACGCGCGATTTTGCGCAGATCGCGCCGACGCCGCTGGGTCAACGGTTCCTCAACGACCTGCAGGAATTGTTCCTGCGCGACGATTGAGGCGGAACGACGCGGTATTTCGGTTACAATGCCGCCTCGTGTGGAAGCGTGGCCGAGCGGTTTAAGGCACCGGTCTTGAAAACCGGCGACGGGAAACTGTCCGTGAGTTCGAATCTCACCGCTTCCGCCAGGAAGTTCGCCAAACCCCGTCCATTCATCGAATGACGGGGTTTTTGTTTGTGCGACGCGCGCCGTGCACGGTGCCCGCCCCGCGTGCCGACGCATCTCGCCCGATGCCGTTACAATCCGGCGCTCCGATTCGCGAAACGGGAAACCACGTCATGAAGTCCTTCATCGCCTCGTCGCTCGTCGCGCTGGCTGCCGTTGGCACGCACGCCGCGGCCGCCGATTCCGCCTCCGGCACCGACGCGCAAACGCCGTCATGCGCGATCGCGTACGTGAAGGGTGTCGGCGGCTCGCCGCGCAGCCTGCGCGAATATCTCGCGAGCCCGACGCCGTACAACTACCTGAAGGAAAACGAGATCCAGTGCAAGGTGTCGGATGACGGGCGCGCATCGAACTGCACCGGCGTGACCTATATCCGCAACGAACAGGTCAGCGTGTACGACGATTCCGATCCGGCGACGCTGACGGTCGTCGCGCCGGTGGAACTCGAGCACGGCCAGAAGTATCCCGTGATCCTCGTGGTGCAGCGCAAGGACGCGCGCTGCGCGCGGTAACGCGCGCCACAGCACGCCCGCCGTCCGCCGACGACGATGCTCGCGAGCCTCACGGGCCGGGCCGCCATCGCCTAGAATTCGATCAGCACGGCGACACGACCGCCGCCGCGACTCGATGCCGCCCGCGCCACCCGCGCGTGCGGCCCACGGAGACCGCCATGACCGAACTGTCGACAGCGACGGATCACGTCGATTACGAAGGCTTCGAGATCCATGTGGTGCCGGGCATCGCGCCGGGCACCGACACGCGTTACACCTACACCGGCTATGTCTGCCATCCTGGCGCGAATCCCGCGCTGCCCGATCATGCGGTGCCCTTCCATGCGGACGGCGAGGAAAGCTTCGCGAGCGTCGACGAAGCGGTTCAGGAAGCCGTGCACATCGGCAAGAGCATCATCGACGGCACGCATCCGGACCTCTCCGTTCTGTCGCTCGTAACACACGGCTACTAAGCCGGCCGGTCGGGCCACGCCCACCGCCCTGCGTGCGACGCGCGTGCGCAAATCGCGCCCGCGCCGTCACATGTCACGTCACATCGGGACCCATGCCGGTCGGCCCGCCGATCGCCATCATCCGCGAATCGCTACGTCGCGCTTCGCGCACTATGCGTTTCTCCCGATAACAGGTCGCGGCCGGACGCCTATCATTTTTTTATCGTCACCCTCCGGCAGTCCGCCATGTCTCACCTTCCCCACCCAGGCGCCAGCCGGCTGTGTGTTGCCTCGCTGGTCGCCGCCGCGTTGCTTGCCGCCTGCACGATCACGCCGCCGCCATCGCTGCGCTCGCTGCAGACGATCCCGTCCGCCATCCGCAACGCGAGTCGCGACCAGTACCGCGTGGAAGTCGCGCGGTGCGTCACCGAGCACAATCCGTCCGGCGTCTCGCGCGGGACGCCGCAGGCGATGCTGCGCTCGCTCGTCGTCGTCGCGTTCACCGTCGATGGCAGCGGCCGCCTCCTCAACGCATCCGTTTATCGCAGCAACGGCGACAGCGAAGCGGAAGGGCTCGCGCTCGCGTCGCTGCGTCGCTCGGCGCCGCTGCCGCCACCACCGTCGAAACTGCTGGACGGCAATGGCCGGCTCGAGATGATGGAAGGCTGGCTGTTCAACGACGACGGCCGTTTCCAGTTGCAAAGCACCGCATCCGCACAGGCGCAATCGATCGACTGAGCCCGCGCCCGCCCGCGATTGCCGCTATGCCGAGGCGCTGGCTATAATTTTCCGCAATCGCGCGGCCACCCTCCCGCGCGCGTTCGCGCGCCGCACCCGGCATGCGAGCCGACCACGCCGGCACAGGGCGGCGGCGACCTATCCGTCTCCATCGTCGACCGGCGGGTGACGTCCGCGCCACGACGCGCGTTCACGCCGCTACCGCATCATCCGCCCGGCTGCGCTCTCCCGGCAGGCGTCCACCTGTCTGCCCGAGCGCACGCTCAGTCGAATGCCCCAAAGACAAAACGGAGACATCCATGTCCGCATCTCCCCCGGCCGTTGCACACGCAACCGGTTCGGCCGGCGCCGTCAGCCACCGGCGCATCGTGTTCGCGAGCTTCATCGGCACCGCGATCGAGTTCTACGACTTCTACGTCTACGCGACTGCCGCCGCACTCGTCATCGGCCCCGTGTTCTTCCCGCACGGCTCCGCGACCGCACAGGCGCTGTCCGCATTCGTCACGTTCGGTATCGCATTCATCGCGCGGCCGATCGGCTCGTTCCTGTTCGGCCACTTCGGTGACCGCATCGGTCGCAAGTCGACGCTCGTCGCGTCGCTGCTCGTCATGGGCGTGTCCACCACCGCGATCGGCTTCGTGCCCGGCTACGACACGATCGGCACACTCGCGCCGGTGCTGCTGTGCGTGCTGCGCTTCGGCCAGGGGATCGGCCTCGGCGGCGAATGGGGCGGCGCGGCGCTGCTCGCGACCGAGCACGCGCCGCAAGGCAAGCGCGGCTGGTTCGGGATGTTCCCGCAACTGGGCCCGTCGGTGGGCTTCCTGATGTCGAACGGGCTGTTCTTCGCGCTCGCGCTGTCGCTGTCCGACGAACAATTCCGCAGCTGGGGCTGGCGCATCCCGTTCCTCGTCAGCGCGGTGCTCGTCGCGCTCGGCCTGTACGTGCGGCTGAAGATCACCGAGACGCCGGCGTTCCAGGCCGCACTCGACCGCAACGAACGCGTGCGCGTGCCGGTCGCGACGCTCGTCTCGCAACACTGGCAGCCCACGTTGCTCGGCGCGCTCGCGATGGTGGTCTGCTACACGCTGTTCTATATCTCGACGGTGTTCTCGCTGTCGTACGGCGTGTCGACGCTGCACATTCCCCGCCAGAGCTTCCTCGGCCTGCTGTGCTTTGCTGTCGTGTTCATGGGGCTCGCCACGCCGCTGTCGGCGTGGGCGTCGGATCGCTTCGGCCGCAAGCCGGTGCTGGCCGTCGGCGCGATCGCCGCACTGCTGTCCGGCTTCGCGATGGAGCCGCTGCTCGGCAGCGGCTCGATGCCGCTCGTCGCGTTGTTCCTGACGCTCGAGCTGTTCCTGATGGGCGTGACGTTCGCGCCGATGGGCGCGCTGCTGCCCGAGTTGTTCCCGACCAACGTCCGCTATACGGGCGCGGGTGTCGCGTACAACCTCGGCGGGATCCTCGGCGCGTCGATCGCGCCGTACATCGCGCAGCTGCTCGCCGCGCGCGGCGGCCTGTCGTGGGTCGGCGGCTACGTGTCGGTCGCGGCAGCGATCAGCCTGATCGGCGTGCTGCTGATGCGCGAAACCCGCGACGCATCGCTCGTCTGAGCCTCCGGGGCGCCTCGGGTTGTGCGGCGGGCGACGCTGACTATACTCGATCCGGGGGCGCCATCGCGCGCCCCCGGGATCCCCGAAGGAGCCGCCGCGATGAACATCCACCTCAACAACGCCGACCTCGTCCTGATCCTGGCGCTCGCGCTGGGTGGCGCCCTGCTGCTCGCGGCACGCTTCCGGCCGAAAACCTGGCGCGGCCTCCTGTTCGAGGCGCTGCTCGCCAACCTGGCCGCCATCGCCGCGGTGCTCACGGTCGAAGCACTGCTCGCCTGAACCGGCCGGCTCCGTTTCCGCAGCGCCCATTCACGACGATAGCGGCCCTGTGCAGGCCCTAGGCCATCAGCCGCTCGCGCTGCGCGCCGTAGGCCGGCCCGACCGCATCGATCGCATCGAGTGCCTGCGCGACCGACGGCGGCACGCCGGGCTCGCCGATCGACACCGCATTCGGTGCCCCGCCGATGCCGCAATGGTGGCGCGAGGTCGCGACAAAGATCATCACGGACGGCCGCCGGAGCGCGTGCGCCATGTGCACGAACCCGGTGTCGACCCCGACCACGAGCGCAGCCCGGCCGATGGCCGCGCCCAGCTCGCGCACCGACATCGCGGGCAGCACGATCGCGCCCGGCGCGCGCGCGGCAATGTCCTGCGCATCGTCGTGCTCGGCGGCCGATCCCCACGGCAACAACACGCGCACGCCACGCGCCATCATCTGGATGGCTAGCGCGGCCCAGTCGTCGGCCGGCCATTTCTTGTCCGGATTGGACGTCGCATGAAACAGCAGCATGAACGGGGCGCCGTCGGTCACGGCGGGCGGCAGGCTCACATCCTGCGGCGGGACGATTCCGTACTCGGCGATGCCTTCGGGGACATAGCCGAGCGCCTCGCCGGCGCTCACGCGCATTCCGTGCCACGCGTCGCAGTCCGGCCGCGGGCCGAAGCGATGCGAGTACGCGAAACGGGCGCCCGTCTCGCCGAGATCCTGCGTCTGATAGCCGACGCGGCGGGCGGCGCGCGCGAGTGCCGAGATGATCGCGCTCTTGTAGACGCCGTGCAGGTCGATGACGGCATCGTAGCGATGCACGCGCAGCGCGCCAATCGATGCGGAGATCGCCTTCAGGTCACCGCCGTTGCGGAGCCTCTTGAACCGCCGCAGCGGCGCGCAGAGCACGTCGCTCACGCCCGGGTGCCAGCGCACGACCTCCGCGCACGATTCATCCACGGCCCAATCGACCGTCACGCCCGGGAAGGCGCGATGGAGGTCCGCGACGACGGGCAGCGTCTGGACGACGTCGCCGAGCGACGTCACTTTCACGATGAGGATGCGTTTCACGTTCGTCAGGAGGAATGGCTGGCCATTTCGCCATGCTAACGACGCTTGCGGCGCGCAAACATTACGCCGGCATTACATTTGCAACAAAGTGCGACGCTTTTGTGAATGTTTGTCGAGCCCCGGCCACGTCGGGTTCTTTCTATAATGCGTTCTTTGCCCTCCCGGCCCGCTGCCGATGCAACGCCCCGCCCTTTCTCCTCTGTTTCCTGCCCTCACCCGCCGCTCGCTGCGGATCTGGCGCCAGTACGGCGTGTTCTGGCTCGGTGCGATCGCCGTCGGCCTCGCGGCCGTGCTGTACGCGCGGCTGATCGACTGGGGCTACGACACCTTCCGCACGATGCGCGACCACGCCGCGTGGCTGCCGCTGCTGCTGACGCCGTCGATCGCCGCGGCGTCGGTATGGCTCACGCGCCGCTTCTTCCGCGGCGCCGAGGGCAGCGGGATCCCGCAGGTCATTGCGACACTGCATGCGAGCCCGAGCGCATTCGGTGCGCGGCTGCTGACGCTGCGCATCCTGTTCGGCAAGGTCCTGATCTCGCTCCTGGGAATCCTCGGCGGCTTCACGATCGGCCGCGAAGGTCCGACCGTGCAGGTCGGCGCGGCGCTGATGTTCAACCTGCGGCGCTTCTACCCGCGCTCGAACGCGCAGATCGAACGGCAACTGGTGCTCGCCGGCGCGGCGGCCGGCCTGTCGGCGGCATTCAATACGCCGCTCGCCGGGATCGTGTTCGCGATCGAGGAGCTGACCCGCAGTTTCTCCGCCCGCGCAAGCGGCGTGCTGATCACCGCGATCATCCTCGCCGGTGTCGTCGCATTGGGACTGAACGGCAACTACACGTACTTCGGCACGATCGACGCGGGCCAGCACTTTCCGAAGATGCTTGCCGTCGCCGTGCTCGTCACCGCGATCGTGACGGGCATCGCGGGCGGTCTTTTCAGCTGGCTGCTGCTCAATACGGGCCGCTGGCTGCCCGCGCGCCTGCTCGGCCTGTATCGCGAGCGCCCGATCGCGTTCGCGGCGCTGTGCGGCTTCGTGATCGCGGTCGTCGGCCTCGTGTCGGGCGGGACGACGTTCGGCAGCGGCTATGCCGAGGCACGCGGCCTGCTCGACGGCCACGAACGGCTGTCGGTGCTTTATCCATTCCTGAAGATGGTGTCGATGGTCGCGTCGTACCTGCCGGGCATCCCCGGCGGGATCTTCGCGCCTTCGCTGTCGATCGGCGCCGGATTCGGCAACCTGCTGCACATCGTGTTCGGCAACATGAGCCTGCCGATGCTGATCGCGCTCGCGATGGTCGGCTACCTCGCGGCGGTCACGCAGTCGCCGATCACGTCGTTCGTGATCGTGATGGAGATGATCAACGGTCACGCGCTCGTGATTTCGCTGATGGCGACCGCGCTGGTCTCGAGCCGCATGGCGCGCTTCTTCGCACCGCCCCTCTATGAAACGCTCGCCGAGCGCTATCTCGCGCCGCCCGCGGCCACCGCTGAACCCGCCCCGGCACCGGCGGCTGCGGCCGTCGAGCCGCAGGATGCGGCCGCCGCGCCCGCCGATCCGCTCGACACGCTGCGCGAGCAGGACGGCGGCGAGCCGGAGGCCCCAGTGGCCGGCGACGTCGCCACGCACACGCCGGCGACGTCGCACGAGCCCGGCCTGTCCGCATCCGGTGCGAGCGGCCCGGCGCGGGCGGCCCCGCGTGACCTTCAGTAGATCACCACCGGCGCCGGCCGATAGTAGACGGGCCGGGCCGGCACGACGATACAGCCGGCGAGCGTGATCGCGACGAGCGCGATGGCGATGGCGGTTCGTTTCATCGCATGCCCCCGTCAGGCCCAGTGGCCACGGGTCCAGAACCAGTTCGGGCCGCGCTGATCCCAGTGGCCCGGCACCCAGTGCATGCCGATGCGCTCGGTTTCCCAGTGGCCGCCGATCCAGACGTAGCGACCATGATCCCAGTGCCAGTGCCCGCGCTCCCACACATAGCCGACGCGCGCGTCGGGCACGACCTCGTAGCGCACGGGCGGCGGCGCGTTCGGCGCGACGACGACGACTTCCTCGACGGGCGCGGCCACCGGTTCGGCGACGACCATCCGGCCCGACTGCACCATCACCGGCGCACCGACGAGGATTTCGTCCGCGCGTGCGGCGAGCGGCGCGGCGATGGCTGACAGGCCCGCGGCGAACAGCGCGAGCGAAACGATACGACGTCGAACGGTAGAGACAGCCATGACAACCTCCTGATTAACAAATGACGCGAGCGTATTCGTTCAATGCGGGAGGTCGACCAACGGCCGACAGACGCCGTGTTACGGCGAGCCCTAAAGTGCAACAGGGCGTAAGACGCGCACGGCGACGTGCGCCGCCGTGCGGGGGGACATGCAAGCGTCAGGCTTGCGGGATCTCGATCTTCACTTCGAGGACTTCGAGATCGTCCTGGCGCTCGAGGCTCACGCGGATGTCATCGTTCGAAATATGGACGTACTTCGAGATGACCGCGACCAGCTCCTTCTGCAGCGCCGGCAGGTAATCGGCCGGCGGCCGGCCGCCAACCCGCTCGTGCGCGATGATGAGCTGCAGGCGCTCCTTCGCGACCGATGCGGACTTCTTCTTCTCGCCGAGGAGAAACGAAAGGATGGACATGGGCGGCCTCCGTTACTTGCTGCCGAAGAGGCGCTGCAGCAGGCCCGGCTTCTGATAGTCGGTGAAGCGCAGCGGCTTGTCCTCGCCGAGAAAGCGAGCGACGACGTCCTTGTACGCTTCGGCAACGTCGGTGCCGTCGATATGCACCGCCGGCAGACCCTGGTTCGATGCGTGCAGCACGGCTTCCGATTCCGGAACCACGCCGATCAGCTTGATGCGCAGGATCTCGCTGATGTCCTCGAGCGACAGCATTTCGCCTTCGCTCACGCGCTTCGGGCTGTAGCGCGTGATCAGCAGATGTTCCTTGATCGGATCCTTGCCTTCGGTCGCGCGCTTCGTCTTCGACGACAGGATGCCGAGAATGCGGTCCGAGTCGCGCACCGACGACACTTCCGGGTTCGTGACGATCAGCGCTTCGTCCGCGAAGTACATCGCGTGCAGCGCGCCCGCCTCGATGCCGGCCGGCGAATCGCAGACGATGAATTCGAAGTCCATCGCGCTCAGATCGTTCAGCACCTTCTCGACGCCGTCACGCGTGAGCGCATCCTTGTCGCGCGTCTGCGACGCCGGCAGGATGAACAGGTTCTCGCACTTCTTGTCCTTGATCAGCGCCTGGTTCAGGTTCGCTTCGCCCTGGATCACGTTGACGAGGTCATACACGACGCGACGCTCGCAGCCCATGATGAGATCGAGGTTGCGCAGGCCGACGTCGAAGTCGATCACGGCCGTCTTGTGGCCGCGCAGCGCGAGGCCGGACGCGAAGCTCGCGCTCGTCGTCGTCTTGCCCACGCCGCCCTTGCCCGAAGTCACCACGATGATTTTTGCCATTTACCCAATACCCTGTGTTCGTCAATGAGAGCCGATCGATCCGGAGCGTGCCGCGTGAATCACGTCAGGCGCAGCGGTTCGATCATCAGTTTTTCCTCTTCGAGCCGGATCTGCACCGATTTGCCCAGTATGTCGGCGGGCAACGGGTTCTCGGTCGTTCGATAGATACCCGCGATCGAAATCAGTTCCGGTTCCAGACACGTGCAGAAAATGCGCGCGTCGTGATTGCCGTGCACGCCCGCGAGTGCGCGGCCGCGCAACGGCGCGTAGATGTGGATGTTGCCTTCCGCGATGATCTCGGCGCCGTGACTGACCGGCGCAAGCACCACGAGGTCTCCTTTCGCGTAAATCTGCTGTCCCGAACGCAGCGGCCGATCGATCACCAGCGTCTGGCCGCCCGCCGGAATCGACGTCGGGCCAGGCTCCGGCGCAGGTTCGGCCGCCACGGCAGCCGCCGCGGCAACGACAGGCGCCGGCTCCGCTTCCTCGGCCGGCTTCGCGGTCGACACGCGGCGGTCGCGCGCCTCGAGCAACGGCAGGCCGGCTTCCCCCGCCCAGCCCTGCGTGGCGAGTGCCACGACGCCCACCGGGCGCATCCGCACGTCGTTCAGCATCTGGCGGATGTCGGCAAGCGCGACGCGTTCGCCGTCCGCGAGGCGGCGGACGTCGATCACGACGACATCATCGGCGAAAAACTCGGGAGTCGCTTCGAAGCGCTTGACCAGTTCGGTACGCAACGCATCGAGATCGGTCGTCTTCACGGTGAACAGCAACGTATCGACCGATCCGCTGCGCAGCTCGAAGAATGGCGATTTTTTAAGCGACATGGACACTCTGCAAAAAATTTTTGCGTATTTTACAGGCGTCCACGCGTGCGGCCATTATTTTTGGGGAACCGGGTGGCGCCGGTCGCGGCGAGCGCGCAACCGGCAAGCCGGTAGTCGGGCGGGCGGCCGGGCCTTCATCGCACCGTGCGGCCCGCGCATTCATGCGTCAGGGCGTGTTGAAGTGCGACACGAACAACGACTTCATCGCGCCGGGCATCCGCGCGATCGGCGCATGCTCGCCCGTGTTGCCGAAACCCGCGCGTTCGTAGAAACGAATCGCGTTGCGGTTCGCATCGGCGATCCATGCATAGACGTCCTGCGCACCGCGTTCGGCCAGCCACGCAGTGGCCGTTTCGAGCAACAGCACGCCGCCGCGCAAGTGGCGGACCGCGTGCGCGACCCACAGCTCGCTGACGAACGCGCGCCGCTCGGGCGTGTTGTCGAAATACGCGCCAATCATGCCGGCCGGATGACCTTCGGTATACAGCAGGAAAGTCGTCGACTCGTCGGACGCGGCGCGCAGCGCGGCAACGGCCGCCGCCGCGTCGGCATCGACGTTCAGCAATTCGGCCTCCGGCGCTTCACCGGGCGCGTAGGGCTCGCGCAGCGATGCGGCGCGGAGTTCGCGATACACGCGGCCTTGGTCGGCAGCGATACGACGAACGGTCAAGGTCGAACTCATGCAGGCACAGCCCCCTTCGGACAGCAAGCTATTAGCTTCAACCGAAAGCGGGGCATGAGTCAAATCGTAATTTTCAAATGACAGCGCCGATCGAAAGGCAACAGATGTCGTGCACACGCCGGTGTGCAGGTGCAGCATCGATGCGTCGACGTGCGCCAACGCATGCAACCCCAACTGCGAGACCGGACGCGTCGCCTCGCTCGCCTTGTCATGCATGGCACGCATGCGGCGAGCGTCCGGCATTTCATCATCGAGGCCGTAATGGTTCGTTACATCTGTATGCAAAAGAACCGCGCAGCCGGGCGGCGTCGCGCCAGACCTGCTGCATCGCAACATTCGTTGCGGACTTCGCCGATGGATGCACGCATGCGTCACGCCAGGCATTCATCTGACAAGAATGCCGGTCGCGCCAGCGGATCGGCCCAAGGCTGCGTGTTTCAATCACCCCGTGCCGGCCCTTCCCGACCGTCGTCATGCACGGCGCACCGTTTGGAGTTGCACGCCTAGCGCCAGGATTTGGAAAGCGTGCGCGACGGTCGTATAACTGGCACAACCGGACGACCGATCCGGTGCCGCGGACCCACGACGATTCGAACGATGACAAACGCGTCACTCGGCCACTGCTTCCGCACACGCGGGAGCCGGCCCCAACAAGGAGGGAGACAATGGCAATGACCGACACATCGGCCTCGGGCTGGTCGGATGGCAAACGTTATCTATGGCTGCTCGGCGCGGTGACGATCACGCTGCCGATCCTCTCGGCCCAGCTCGCACTGTCGACGGGCCTTCACGTGTTCTGGTGGTTCGGCCCGCTGTTCGCGTTCGGCGTGATCCCGGTCCTCGACACCCTGATTGGCGACGATCGCGACAATCCGCCCGAAGCCGCCGTACCGCACCTCGAACGCGAGCGCTACTACCGCTATATCGTCTATCTCGCGACGCTGGTCGAATACCTCGCGTTCTTCATGTGCGTATGGATCGTCGGTACGCATGCGCTCGCGTGGTACGACTACGTCGGCTTCGCGCTGTCGCTCGGCGCCGCGACGGGCATCTCGATCAACACCGCGCACGAACTCGGGCACAAGACCAACCGCTTCGAGCGCTGGCTCGCGAAAGTCACGCTCGCGCCGGTCGCTTACGGGCACTTCTTCGTCGAGCACAATCGCGGCCATCACGTGCGCGTCGCGACAGCCGAGGATCCGGCAAGCGCGCGCTACGGCGAATCGTTCTGGGCATTCCTGCCGCGCACCGTGACGGGCAGCATCCGCTCGGCGTGGCGGCTCGAGACAGCGCGCCTCGAGCGCCTCGGGCATTCGCCATGGACCTGGCGCAACGAGGTGCTGCACGCATGGGCGATGACCGTCGTCGTGTGGGGCATCGCGATCGCGATGGCCGGCAAGGTCGTGATTCCGTTCCTCGTGATCCAGGCCGTGTACGGCGCGTCGCTGCTCGAAGTCGTCAACTACGTCGAACACTACGGGCTCGGCCGCCGCAAGCTGCCGAGCGGCCGCTACGAACGCTGCACGCCGCAGCATTCGTGGAATAGCAATCACGTCGTCACGAACCTGTTCCTGTATCAGTTGCAGCGGCACGCCGACCATCACGCGAACCCGACGCGCTCGTACCAGGCGCTGCGCCACTTCGACGACTCGCCGCAACTGCCGGCCGGCTACGCGACGATGATCCTGTTCGCGTACGTGCCGCCGCTCTGGTTTCGTGTGATGAATCCGCGTGTCGTCGCGCACTATGGCGGCAACATGGCGCAGTCGAACATCAAGCCGTCGATCCGCGCGCGCGTGCTCGCGCAGTATTCGACCGCGGCCTGATACGCGACGATATCGCCGATCGCGATCGGCGATATCGTCACGCGGCCTGCGGCAGCCTGAACACGGCGACCGCGTGTCGCAGCGCGCTCGCCTGCTCGGCCAGCGCCTGCGTCGCGGCAGACGCCTGTTCGACCAGCGCCGCGTTGCGCTGCGTCGCCTCGTCCATCTGCGTGACGGCGACGTTCACCTGCTGGATGCCGCCGCTCTGCTCCTGCGATGCCGACGAGATCTCGCCGACGATCGACGTAACTCGCTGAACCGCGCCGACGATCTCGTGGATCGATTCGCCCGCGCGGCCGATCAACACCGCGCCCTCGTCGACCCGCCGCGTCGATTGCTCGATCAGCGCTTTGATCTCCTTCGCGGCGGCCGCGCTGCGCTGCGCGAGCGTGCGTACTTCCGACGCGACGACCGCGAAGCCGCGCCCCTGCTCGCCCGCGCGCGCCGCCTCGACGGCCGCGTTCAGCGCGAGGATGTTGGTCTGGAACGCGATGCCGTCGATCACCGCGATGATCTCGCCGACCTTCGCCGAGCTGGCGGCAATCCCGCTCATCGTGTCGACGGCGTCGGTCATCACGCCGCGGCCAGCGGACGCGATGTCGGAGGCGTCCCGCGCCAGCTGCGCCGCGTGCTGCGCGTGCTCGGCCGACTGGCGCACGATGCCCGTCAGTTCGGTCATGCTGGCGGCGGTTTCCTCGAGCGACGCAGCCTGCGCCTCGGTTCGCGACGACAGGTCGTGATTGCCCGCCGCGATCTGCGCGCTCGCGGTCGCAACGGCTTCGGCATGCGTACGTACCTCCAGCACAACGCCCGACAGGCTTGCCTGCATCGTCCGCAACGCGCGCAGCAGATCGGCGATCTCGTCCCGACCGGCCGCATCGACGTGGCGCGTCAGGTCGCCGTCGGCCACCGCCTGCGCACAGGCGACGGCGCGATCGAGCGGCCGCAGGATCGCGCGGCTGAACAGGTACGCACCGATCATCGCGATGCCGAGCACGATCAACATCAGCACGACGCTCGCCGCGGTGGCGTGGCTCGCATCGCGGCTCGCCTGCGCTGACACGGCGGCGCTCTCGTCGGCAATCGCCTTCGCCGCGCGCTCGAGCAGCGCGGCGGGCGCACGGTCGACGCCCGCGACGGCCGCATCCCCGGCCGTCGGCTCGAAGCCTGCGGCCTTGAATGCGTCGAACCCGCGCCGGTAGCCGTCACCCATCGCCGCATGCGCGCGCATGAACTGCTCGACGAGCGTGCGGCTCTCGCCGGGCGGCAACTGGTTCACGAGCTGCGCGGCGAGCGTATCGACCGTGCGCTCGCGCGTCTGGAATGCCTGCCAGTACTTGTCGAGCTTGTCGGGCTGCTTGCCGCGCAGCAGCGTGTCCTTCCATTCCTGAACCTGCAGCTTGAACTGCACGAGTGTCGCCGACACGAGCCGCTCGTCGGCGACCCGGGTCTGCACGTCGTTCGCGAACGTGTCGATCGAGCGATTGAGGATGCGGATGCCGTACAGCGCGCCGCAGAACATCAGCAGCAGCGCAACGGCGAATGCGAAGGGAATCTTGTAGCTCAGCTTCATGGGACCTTGAATCGACGGTAAACGGCGACGACGCAAAAGACGCTTGCCGCCGCCCTCTGTTAACGGCACGCGAAGCCAAGGCTGAAGCGGGACATCGGCAGCGGGAATCCGGCGCACCGGCCGCGAGGAAGACGGCGATCCGGCGACAGTGAGAACCGGGGCCGCCTGCAAGCGAGCGGGCATTGCGACTCTGGCGTCGCGCGATCAGGTCGGGCTTGCCGCGTGCGGTCCGGCCGCCTCGATCGCGCGTCGACCGGCCATCCAGCGCCGCACCGCGGCGATCGACAACGCGCCGCACACGATCCCGGCGATCACGTCGGCGAAATAGTGACCGCCCTGCGTCGGCGTCGACGCGATCATCACCGCATTCAGCACGATCGCCGCCGGAAACACGTAGCGGACATGCCGCACCGCATACGCGAACAGCAGCGCCAGCATCACGTGAAACGACGGCAACGACACGAGCCCCTGCGCGTCGGTCAGATTCAGTTGACGAAGCTGCCCGCTGCGCAACAGGTCGTAGTGCGTCACCGTCGATGCGGTGCCCGGGTCGGTGATGGCGAAATGGATGAATGCGCTGGCGGCGGGGAACGGCGTGGAGACGAGCACGACCACGATCACCGCGAACATGAACTGCGCGACGAACTCGGCCAGATCGTCGACGCGGCGGACCGCCGCGAGGATGAACGGCACCGCAAACAGTTGCGGCATGCCGCTGCGATAGGCGAGGTCGAGCATACGGTGCACGCCGGCGTGCGCCGTCACCCATCGGTACAGGTCCGGCCAATGGAAACCGAGCATCGCATCGAAGCGAACGAGATGGTTTTCGATCGACGGCGGGGCGATCGCCACGCAAAGATAGTCGAGCACGGCGACGGCCGCGCTGAGCGTTGCGAGCAGCGCCACGCTCAGTAGCGCGAATGCGAATTCGCGACAGCGCAGCGTTCGCGTGATGTCGCGATAGCGGCGCACACGAGACAGGACGGCAAGGAACGCGCTTGCGGCGAACCCGAGCGCGACGTGCTGCGCGAACGCGACGATGCTGCCAGGATTCACGACCCAATCCGCGTGCATGACGCACAGGCTGGCGGCAAGCACCGTCAGCAATACGGCGCCGGTCAGCATCCCCCAGATTCGCGTGCTCGCTCTCATCGTGGCTTTTGTGTGGTTCGTGTGGCCGGCCCGTACGCCTGCGCGCTATCGTACACCGCCATCGACGCAGCGTTCACTCGCGCGCGACCCAAACGAAAAACCCCGTGATCCTTTCGGATCACGGGGCTTCGTATTTTGGCGGAGAGGGTGGGATTCGAACCCACGGTACGGGGAAACCGTACGCCTGATTTCGAGTCAGGTACATTCGACCACTCTGCCACCTCTCCTTCCTTGCTGCTTCATTTCCCGGTTGGTCATGTCCGGGAAAGAAAAGATTATAGAACGATCTCTTCGAAACTCACAAGCCCTTTTTGCAAATTTTTTTGGGCCTTCGAAGACCGATCGCGGAGCGATCTTACGACGCCTGCGCAGGCGCTTCGATTCGCTCCATGCCGCCCATGTACGGACGCAGTGCCTCCGGCACCGTGACCGAACCGTCGGCATTCTGGTAGTTCTCCAGCACGGCGACGAGCGTGCGGCCGACCGCGAGGCCGGAACCGTTCAGCGTATGCACGAGTTCCGGCTTGCCCTGCGCGTTGCGGAAGCGTGCCTGCATGCGGCGCGCCTGGAACGCCTCGGTGTTCGAGCAGCTCGAGATCTCGCGATAGGTGTTCTGCGCGGGCAGCCACACTTCGAGGTCGAACGTCTTCGCGGCCGAGAAGCCCATGTCGCCCGTGCAAAGCGTGATCACGCGATACGGCAGGCCAAGCTTCTGCAGGATCGCTTCCGCGTGGCCGACCATCTCGTCGAGTGCCGCGTAAGAAGTGTCCGGCGCGACGACCTGCACCATCTCGACCTTGTCGAACTGGTGCTGACGGATCATGCCGCGCGTGTCGCGGCCGTACGAACCGGCTTCCGAACGGAAGCACGGCGAATGCGCGGTCAGCTTGATCGGCAGCGCGGCGCCTTCGACGATCGATTCGCGCACGGTGTTCGTCAGCGAAATTTCGGACGTGGAGATCAGGTATTGCGTGATCGTGTTTTCGGCGCCGCCCTTCTCGACGCGGAACATGTCGTCGGCGAACTTCGGCAGCTGGCCCGTGCCGTAAAGGATTTCGGGATTCACGATGTACGGCGTGTACGTCTCGCTGTAGCCGTGCTGCAGCGTGTGCGTGTCGATCATGAACTGTGCGAGCGCACGGTGCAGGCGTGCGATCGAGCCGCGCAGCATCGTGAAACGCGCACCGGCGAGTTTCGCGCCGGTTTCGAAATCGAGGCCGAGCGGCGTGCCGACGTCGACGTGATCCTTCACCTCGAAGTCGAACACGCGCGGCGTGCCCCAGCGGCGCACCTCGACGTTGTCGGCCTCGTCCTTGCCGACCGGCACGCTTTCGTGCGCGATGTTCGGCATGCCCAGCATCAGGTCGGACAGGCGCGCCTGAATCTCGCCGAGCTTGGCCTCCGACGCTTTCATCTCGTCGCCGATCCCGCCGACTTCGGCCATGACGGCCGACGTGTCCTCGCCCTTCCCCTTCATCGCGCCGATCTGCTTCGACAGGCTGTTGCGGCGCGCCTGGAGCTCTTCGGTACGGGTCTGGATCGCACGGCGTTCCGCTTCGAGCGCGGAGAACGCGGCGACGTCGAGGGTGTAGCCGCGATCGGCGAGGCGCTTCGCGACGCCGTCGAGGTCTTTGCGCAGCAACTGGATGTCGAGCATGGGAGGACTTGGAAAATCGTTGTGTAAGACGGGAATTCTAACGCACCGCGGGGCCGCCACGGCACTGGCCGGATGGACAGTGCCGCAAACGCGCGACGGGCGTGGGCATATCGCTTCGCCGGCTGCGCGTTTGCAGCCGGCAATGCGCGTTGCGCGGCGCCGCTGCTCAGCTTGCGACGGCAGCCCCCGCAAGCGCTGACGCGCCCCGGGGCCGCACGCGGCCGGTCAGTCCTTCTTGCCGGCCTCGCGGTCGAGTTCGCGCAGCCACGCGAGCTTGTCGGCGATCTTCGATTCGAGCCCGCGCGGCACCGGCTTGTACCAGCGCGGCTCGCGCATCCCTTCCGGCAGGTACGACTCGCCGGCCGCATAGGCATTCGGCTCGTCGTGCGCGTAGCGATACGCGTGACCGTAGCCGAGTTCCTTCATCAGCTTGGTCGGCGCATTGCGCAGATGCACGGGGACCTCGCGCGACTTGTCCTGCTTCACGAACGCCATCGCCTGGTTGAACGCGTTGTAGCCCGCGTTGCTCTTCGCCGCGCACGCGAGATAGATCACCGCCTGCCCCAGCGCCAGCTCGCCTTCCGGCGAGCCGAGCCGCTCGTACGTCTCGGCCGCGTCGTTCGCCACCTGCAGCGCGCGCGGGTCGGCGAGGCCGATGTCTTCCCACGCCATCCGCACGATCCGGCGCGCGAGATATTTCGGATCCGCGCCGCCGTCGATCATCCGGCAGAACCAGTACAGCGCGCCGTCCGGGCTCGAACCGCGCACCGACTTGTGCAGCGCCGAGATCTGGTCATAGAAGTTGTCGCCGCCCTTGTCGAAGCGCCGCGCGTTCAGCGTCATCGCGCTGCTGACGAAATCGGCATCGATGGTCGTGACTCTGGCGGACGATGCGGCCGTCTGCGCCTGCTCGAGCAGGTTCAGGAAACGCCGCGCGTCGCCGTCGGCATAACCAATGAGCGTGTCGATCGCCTTGTCGTCGAACGCGAGGCCGCCGAGCGCGATTTCCTGCGCGCGCTTGAGCAACTGACGCATCTCGTCGTCGCTCAGCGACTGCAGCACGTACACCTGCGCCCGCGACAGCAGCGCCGAGTTGACTTCGAAACTCGGGTTCTCGGTCGTCGCGCCAATGAAGGTCACGAGCCCCGACTCGACGAACGGCAGCAGCGCATCCTGCTGCCCCTTGTTGAAGCGGTGGATTTCGTCGACGAACAGGATCGTGTGGCGGCCGGTGCGGTTCAGCGTGTCCCTCGCCTGCTCCATCGACTCGCGGATGTCCTTCACGCCGCCGAGCACCGCGGACAGCGCGATGAACTCGCAGTCGAACGCGAGCGCGGTGAGGCGAGCGAGCGTCGTCTTGCCGACGCCGGGCGGCCCCCACAGGATCATCGAATGCGGCTTGCCGGATTCGAACGCGAGCCGCAGCGGCTTGCCTTCGCCCAGCAGATGCGTCTGGCCGATCACCTCGGCGAGCGTCTTCGGCCGCAGCGCCTCGGCGAGCGGCCGGCGCGGCTCGACTTGAAACAGGTCGGACATGAACCCTCGCTCCAGATCAAACGATGGCGGCCGAACCGGCCGCCGGACCTCACATTATGACAGCCGCACGACGGCACCGCCGCGCCCGGTGCCCGCGCCGGATGCCCGCGCCGGATGCCCGCGCCGGATGCCCGCGCCCGGTGCCCGCGCCCGGATGCCCGCGCCCGGATGCCCGCGCCTGGTGCCCGCGCCGCAAAACAACACGGGCCTGCCGTTGCCGGCAGGCCCGTGTCGGGAAAATGGCGCGGCGCCGTTCAGCCCGCGATCACGTCCGCGCCCTTCGGCACGACGAACTTGAATGCATCGCTCTTGAGCGGCGGGTTCGTCTGGATGTTCGTGAAGGTGAGCAGCGTGACGTTGCCGAACACGTCGTGCAGTTCCATCGCGGCGAGCGTGCCGTTGCGAAAGCCAATGCCGATCCGCTGGAACTGCGTGTCCTGCGCCTTCGGCAGCATCTCCAGCCACTCGATGCCGCCCTTCTCGCCGGCGTCGCGCAGCGTGTAGTTCTTGTCGAGATCGTTGCTGCCGAACAGGATCGCGGCCGGGCTCGCGCCCAGCGCGCCGTTCAGCTTGCGCTCGGTGACCTGGTTCAGGTCGCGGTCGTACACGTAGAGCTTGTCGCCGTCGGCCTGCAGCACCTGCTGGTACGGCTTCTGGTACGTCCAGATGAACTTGCCCGGACGCGAGAACACGAACGTGCCGCTCGAGTTGTCATTCGGCTTCGGCGCGGCCTGTGCGGCGCTCGCGCCCTTGGCCGGCGCCTTGACGATCTGCTGCGTGAAATCGCCCTTCGCCGAATGCACCTGCGACACGAAAGCCTTCAGTTGCTCGGTGCCGCCCGCGAACGCGTGCGTCGCCGCGAGCATCAGCGATGCGCCGGCGAGCGCCGCGCCGAGCCAGCGCCGCGTCGAACGAAGGGAAGGGACGAACGAAAGTTGCTGCATGTTGCGGTTTTCTCCCTGGGTGGCCGGCGCTGCGTGCGCCGCGGACTCATTCCGCGTCGCGCGCCGGCACAAGAATTTCGCGGTTGCCGCTCGACGACATCGCCGACACGAGCCCCGACTGTTCCATCTGTTCGAGCAGCCGCGCCGCGCGGTTGTAGCCGATCCGCAGATGGCGCTGAACGAGCGAAATCGACGCGCGGCGGTTCTTGATGACGATCTCGACCGCCTGGTCGTACAGCGGATCAGACTCGCCGCCGCCTTCGCCGGTTCCCGCGCCGGCCGAACCCTCGTCGCCGTCGGCGGTGCCGCCCTCGAGCAGCCCTTCGACGTAATTCGGCTCGCCCTGCTCCTTGAGCTTCTCGACGACGCGATGCACTTCGTCATCGGCGACGAACGCGCCGTGCACGCGCACCGGCAGCCCGGAGCCCGGCGGCAGGTACAGCATGTCGCCCATCCCGAGCAGCGATTCGGCGCCCATCTGGTCGAGAATCGTGCGCGAGTCGATCTTCGACGACACCTGGAACGCGATCCGCGTCGGCACGTTTGCCTTGATCAGGCCCGTGATCACGTCGACGGACGGACGCTGCGTCGCGAGAATCAGGTGGATGCCGGCCGCGCGCGCCTTCTGCGCGATGCGCGCGATCAGCTCCTCGACCTTCTTGCCGACGACCATCATCAGGTCGGCCAGCTCGTCGATCACGACGACGATGTTCGGCAGGCGGCCGAGCGGCTCGGGATCGTCCGGCGTCAGGCTGAACGGATTCGGGATCTTTTCCTCGCGCTTTGCCGCTTCGTCGATCTTGTTGTTGTAGCCCGCCAGGTTGCGCACGCCGAGCTTGCTCATCAGCTTGTAGCGGCGTTCCATCTCGGCGACGGTCCAGTTCAGCGCATGGCCGGCCTGGCGCATGTCGGTGACGACCGGGCACAGCAGGTGCGGAATGCCCTCGTAGACACTCATTTCGAGCATCTTCGGATCGATCAGGATCAGGCGCACCTGCTCGGCGGTGGCCTTGTAGAGCAGCGACAGGATCATCGCGTTGATCCCGACCGACTTGCCGGACCCGGTCGTGCCGGCGACCAGCAAGTGCGGCATCTTCGCGAGATCCGCGCACACCGGCTTGCCGCCGATGTCCTTGCCGAGGCTCAGCGTCAGCGCCGACGACGCGGCCGCATAGACTTCCGAGCCGATGATCTCGGACAGGTGGACCGTCTGGCGGCGCTGGTTCGGCAGCTCGAGCGCCATGTAGTTCTTGCCGGGGATCGTCTCGACCACGCGGATCGACACGAGCGACAGCGAGCGAGCAAGATCCTTCGCGAGGTTGACGATCTGGCTGCCCTTCACACCGGTGGCCGGCTCGATCTCGTAGCGCGTGACGACCGGGCCCGGATACGCGGCGACGACGCTCGCCTCGACGCCGAAGTCCTTCAGCTTCTTCTCGATCAGGCGCGACGTGAATTCGAGCGTATCGGCGGAAATTGCTTCCTGTGTCTTCGGCGCGGGATCGAGCAGCGACACCGGCGGCAGCGTCGAATCGCCCGGCAGGTCGGTGAACAGCGGCACCTGGCGCTCACGCTCGACGCGCTCGGACTTCGCCGGCGTGACGACCGGCGGCACGATCGTCACCGGCTCGTGATCCTCGATGCGCACGCGCTCCTCTTCGACCTTCCCCTCGCGGCGCACGGCCGCGGCCTCGCCGAGCTTGCGGTCGCGTTCGGCCTCGCGGCGCAGCTTCGCGACGTTGACGGCGGACAGGATCGCGCCGCCGACGCGCTCGGCGACCGACAGCCACGAGAAGCGGAAATACAGCGACAGGCCGATCGCGAGCAGGATCAGGAGCAGCAGCGTGCCGCCGGTGAAACCGAACGCGTGCGACATCGCGCCCGCCACGGCCTCGCCGATCACGCCGCCCGGCGCGCGCGGCAGTTGCACCTTCAGCGACCACATCCTCAGCGCCTCGATACCGTCACACGCGAGCACGACGAGCACGAACGCGAAGACCTCGGTGAGCCAGCCGATCGGCCGCTCGGGTTCGTCGGCGACTGGCTCGTGACGCGTGATGCGCCGGTAGTTGACCGCGATGCGCCGCCCGAGCGGCACGATCAGCCAGTAGGCCGACAGGCCGAACAGCAGCAGGATGATGTCGGCCGTCCACGCGCCGACACGGCCGGCCCAGTTCGAGATGTGGTCCACCTGCGCGGCGTGCGTCCAGCTCGGATCGCGCCGGCTGTAGCTCAACAGGGCCATCACCAGAAAAGCGCAGAGCGCGACCTGGAGAATCCAGCGGATCTCCGTGAGGAGCTTCGACATCCGGTGCGGCAACGCCTGTGCCTGGGCGGAATAAGGAGCTTTTGCCATGAATCCGTATAAAGAGGACGGGCCGCGCGCCCGCCTGTCGTTCGATCGCGCTTATTGTAAACGCTGCATCGGGGCGTCAAGTGTAAATGACGGTTACATAACAGGGACGGGGTGCCAAACCGGGCGCCTCAAGCGACCGCAAGCCGGACGGACGCGCCCTTGCCGGGGCCTGCGACATCGCGCCGCCGCCCGGCCCGCCGCGCCGGCCCGGGAGGCGCGCCGCGAAACGCTATCGCCACGATTGAAACTCTCGTTCGGCAGCGCAGCAACGAGGCCTTTATAATGCGCGTCTGATACCCATCTACGACGGCATCCCGGTCAACCCGGACCGTACGGCGGGCCTACCCCACCCGCCGCGGCCGCCTTTTACGGATTCGCACATGTCCACGCCCAAACACGCCAAAGTCCTGATTCTCGGTTCCGGCCCCGCCGGCTACACGGCTGCCGTCTACGCGGCACGCGCCAACCTGTCCCCGGTGCTGATCACCGGCATCGCGCAGGGCGGCCAGCTGATGACCACGACCGACGTCGAAAACTGGCCGGCGGACGCGAAGGGCGTGCAAGGCCCGGAACTGATGGCGCGCTTCCAGGAGCATGCCGAGCGCTTCAATACCGAAATCGTATTCGACCACATCCACACCGCGAAACTGCACGAAAAGCCGATCCGGCTGATCGGCGACTCGGGCGAATACACGTGCGACTCGCTGATCATCGCGACCGGCGCGTCCGCGCAGTATCTCGGCCTGGCTTCCGAGGAAGCGTTCATGGGCAAGGGCGTGTCGGCCTGCGCGACCTGCGACGGCTTCTTCTATCGCAACCAGGAAGTCGCGGTGATCGGCGGCGGCAACACGGCCGTCGAGGAAGCGCTCTACCTGACGGGCATCGCGAAGAAGGTCACGGTGATCCACCGCCGCGACAAGTTCCGCGCCGAGCCGATCCTGATCGACCGCCTGCTGGAGAAGCAAAAGGAAGGCGTCGTCGACATCAAGTGGGATCACGTGCTCGACGAGGTGACGGGCGAGGAGTCGGGCGTCACGGGCCTGCGCATCAAGAACGTGAAGACCGGCGCGACGGAAGACCTGCAGGTCCAGGGCGTGTTCGTCGCGATCGGCCACAAGCCGAACACCGACCTGTTCCAGGGCCAGCTGGAGATGAAGGACGGCTACATCCTGACGAAGAGCGGCCTGCACGGCAACGCGACGTCGACGAGCGTGCCGGGCGTGTTCGCCGCGGGCGACGTGCAGGACAACGTGTACCGCCAGGCGATCACCAGCGCGGGCACGGGCTGCATGGCCGCGCTCGACGCGCAGCGCTACCTCGAAAGCCTGCACGACAAGAAGTAAGCTGCGGGCCTTGCCGCGGCGGGCGCTACAATGGCGTCCGCTGCCGCGAAGCGGGCTCGACCGGAAAGCCGCTGCCGCCGCGCAGCGGCTTTTTTCTGTCCGCGCGCCCGAACGCGCCTGCCCTGTTACCGAATCATGGCAAAGAACCAGCCCCATCCGAGCGATCCCGCGAAGCGGCAGATCGCCGCCCGTCCCTCGAACCCCGCGCCCGCCGCGCCGCCGCCCGCGCCCGATCCCGCCGCGTTGCGCGGCCAGGGGCTCGCGGGCCTCGGCGCACTGCGCAAGTCGCTGCAAGGCGAAGCCGATCGGCGCGACCGCGAGCGCATCGAAGCGGCCAAGGCCGAGCGCAAGGCGGAAGCCGACGCGAACCTGTTCCGCAACGAGATCGGCGCCGTCCGGCCGCTGAACGCACCGCCGCGCGCGGCGGCCGGACGCACGCCGCCCGATCCGGTGCCGAAGCAGACGCAGCGCGACGAGGAAGCCGTGCTGAACGCGACGCTGTCCGACGAATTCGATCCCGAGACGCTGCTCGACAGCGACGACTCGCTGTATTACCACCGCCCCGGCATCAGCCGCGACGTCGTCCGCAAGCTGAGGAGCGGCGCGTGGATCGTGCAGGCGCAGATCGACCTGCACGGCATGCGGCGCGACGAAGCGCGCGATGCGCTCGCCGAATTCATCCGCGAAGCCGGCAAGAAAGGGCTGCGCTGCCTGCGCGTGATCCACGGCAAGGGGCTCGGCTCGATCGGCAAGGAGCCCGTGCTGAAGGGCAAGGTCCGTGCGTGGCTCGTGCAGAAGGAAGAAGTGATCGCATTCTGCGAGGCGCGCGGCCACGACGGCGGCGCGGGCGCGGTGCTGGTGCTGCTGCAGCCGTTCGCGGCGCCGGGCGACCGGGGGCCGCGTGCCGCATCCTAGGCTGACGCTCGCGATCGCGATACTGGAGGCAATCGCCACGCTGGCCTTTGCGATCTCGGGCTTCATCGAGGCACGCAAGAACCGCCTCGACTCGGTCGGCACGTTCGTCGTCGCGCTCGCCACCGCGTTCGGCGGCGGCACGCTGCGCGACATCCTGCTCGAGCGCCGGCCGTTCTACTGGGTCGTGCACGACGACTACGTGATCGCGATCTTCGTGCTCGCGCTGTTCGCGCCGTTCGTGCTGCGCATGCTGTCGCGGCTGTCGGCCGAGCGGTTGCTGCTCGTCGCCGATGCGATCGGGCTCGGCATCTTCAGTATCTCGGGCACGGCGATCGCGCTCGATGCCGAGATGCCGCGCTTCATCGCGGTGATGATGGGCGTGATTACCGGCGTGGTGGGCGGGATCGTCCGCGACGTGCTGTGCAACGACATCCCGCTGATCCTGCGCGATTCGCGGCCGTATGCAACCTGCGCGTTCGTCGGTTGCTGGTTCTACCTGCTGCTCGTGTGGCTGCAGTTCGACTCGGTGTACAGCGTGTTGCTCGCGACCGGCTTCATCCTCGTCGCACGGCTCGCGACGTTCAAGTTCGACGTGAGATTGCCGCACTGACGCCGCCGTGCCGCCGCGTCGCACTGCCGTGCCTGGCCGGCACGCCGGAACAAAAAGGGGCCGTTCAAGACGGCCCCTTTACTTTCGTTCAGCGCATACGCGTCCTCACGCGATCCGCTCTTCCGACGCCGGATCGAACAGCACCGCCTTCGACACGTCGAACAGCAGCGACTGCGTCTGCCCCGGCTGCGGATTCGCGGCCGGATGCACGCGGCTCACGATCCGCTTGCCGTTGACCTGCGCGAACACGTGCGTGTCCGGCCCGGTCGGCTCCGTCACGTCGACGCGCACGTCGATCGGCTGCAGCTGCGACGTCTCGCCGTGGTGCGCGTTGCGCGCGTCGGTGATGCGCTCCGGGCGCAGGCCGAGGATCACCTCGCGGCCGACGTGGCCGTTCATTCGCTTCGCATCGAACGGCAGGTTCAGCGCGCTGCGCGCGAGGCCCGTGTCGATCTCGAGCGCAATCCCGCTGCCCTGCTCGACCAGCTTGCCGTTGATGAAGTTCATCGGCGGCGCGCCGATGAAGCCCGCGACGAACAGGTTCGACGGCGAATCGTAGATCTCCTGCGGCGCGCCGAACTGCTGGACCACGCCGTCCTTCATCACCGCGATCCGGTCGCCGAGCGTCATCGCCTCGATCTGGTCGTGCGTCACGTAGACGATCGTCGTGCCGAGGCGCTGGTGCAGCAGCTTGATTTCCGCACGCATCTCGATGCGCAGCTTCGCGTCGAGGTTCGACAGCGGTTCGTCGAACAGGAACAGCGACGGATCGCGTGCGAGCGCACGGCCCATCGCGACGCGCTGGCGCTGGCCGCCCGACAGCTGGCCCGGCTTGCGGTCAAGCAGATGCTGGATCTGCAGCATCGCCGACACGCGCTCGACGATCTGCTGCTGCTCGCTCTTCGGCACCTTGCGGATGTTCAGGCCGAACGAGATGTTCTCGCGCACCGTCATCGACGGATACAGCGCGTACGACTGGAACACCATCGCGATGTCGCGATCCTTCGGCGACAGGTCGTTGACGACCTTGCCGTCGATGCAGATCTCGCCGCTCGTCACGGTTTCGAGCCCGGCAATCATGTTGAGCAGCGTCGACTTCCCGCAGCCCGACCCGCCGACCAGGATCAGGAACTGTCCGTCCTCGATCTCGATGTCGACACCCTTCAGGACCGGCACCCCGTTCGGGTAGGTCTTGTACACGTCACGGATGGAAAGGCTTGCCATGCTGTGAATCCTCTGTCTCGTCTCGCGCGGCGCGCTGCGGCGCCGCGTCGGGTTCGTTTCGATGCGCCGCGCGTCGTGCGCGGCCGGTTCGTCGTTCCGGATGAAACCGCGCTTACCCCTTCACCGCGCCCGCCGTCAGCCCGCGCACGAAGTAGCGGCCGGCGACCACGTAGACGAGCAGCGTCGGCAGCGCGGCGATGATCGCGCCGGCCATGTCGACGTTGTATTCCTTCACGCCCGTCGACGTGTTGACGAGGTTGTTCAGCGCAACCGTGATCGGCATCGAATCGACGCCGGAGAACACGATCCCGAACAGGAAGTCGTTCCAGATCTGCGTGAACTGCCAGATCAGGCACACCATGAAGATCGGCAGCGACACCGGCAGCAGGATCTTCGTGAAGATCGTGAAGAAGCCCGCGCCGTCGATGCGCGCGGCCTTCACGAGCTCGGCCGGCACGCTCACGTAGAAGTTGCGGAAGAACATCGTCGTGAACGCGATGCCGTACACGACGTGCACGAACACGAGGCCCGGAATCGTGTTGGCGAGGCCGAGCATCCCCTGCAGGCGCGCCATCGGCAGCAGGATCACCTGGAACGGGATGAAGCAGCCGACCAGCATCATCGTGAACAGCGCATCCGCGCCGCGAAAGCGCCAGTGCGTGAGCACGTAGCCGTTGAACGCGCCGATCAGCGACGAGATCAGCACGGCCGGGATCACCATCTGCAGCGAATTCAGGAAGAACGGCTTCATGCCGTCGCAGCGCACGCCGGTACACGCGCCGCTCCACGCCTTCACCCACGGGTCGATGGTCCAGCTGGTGGGCGGCGTCAGCAGGTTGCCGGTGCGCAGCTGGTCGAGATCCTTGAAGGACGTCGACAGCATCACGTAGATCGGGAACAGGAAATACAGCGCGAACAGGATCAGCGCCGCATAGATCACCGCCCGGCTGATCGTCATCTTAGGCTGCATTACGGGTGCTCCTCGATTCCATATACATCAGCGGCACCAGCACGGCGACCACGGTCGCGAGCATCATCACCGACGACGCCGCGCCGAGCCCGAGCTGGCCGCGGTTGAACGAAAACGTGTACATGAACATGGCCGGCAGCGACGACGACGTGCCGGGGCCGCCCGCCGTCAACGCGACCACCAGATCGAAGGTCTTGATCGTGATGTGGCAGAGAATCAGCAGCACCGAGAAGAACACCGGGCGCATGCTCGGAATAACGATCTTGCGGTAGATGGTCGGCAGCGTCGCGCCGTCGACCTGCGCGGCCTTGAAGATCTCGGCGTCGACGCCGCGCAACCCGGCGAGGAACAGTGCCATCACGAAGCCGGTCGACTGCCACACGGCGGCGATCACGATACAGAAGATCGCCTTGTCCGGATCGTCGAGCCAGCCGAACGAGAAGCTCGTCCAGCCCCAGTCGTGCATCACCTTCTCCAGGCCGAGGCCCGGGTTCAGGATCCACTGCCATGCGGTACCCGTGACGATGAACGACAGCGCCATCGGATACAGGAAGATCGCGCGCAGCGCGCCTTCGTTGCGGATCCGCTGGTCGAGCAGGATCGCGAGGAACAGCCCGAGCGCGACGCAGATCGCGATGAACGGAATCCCGAACCAGCCGAGGTTCGCGGCGGAGGTCCACCACACGTCGTTCTGGAACAGGTCCGTGTAACGGCCGAAGCCGTCGAATTCGTAGTTCGGCAACAGCCGCGAGTTGGTCAGCGACAGATAGCCGGTAATCAGAATGAAGCCGTAGATGAACACCACGGCGATCGCGAGGCTCGGCGCGAGCACGAGCTTCGGGATCCAGCGATCGGCGAAGGCCGACATCGGCGACGTGCGCCGTGCGGCGGCAGCGCCGGATCCGTTTCCGCTAAGAGGGGCAGCCACTTGATTCGACTCCTGGAACGAGGGTGACGCAGGCCGGGCCGGCGCCGGGTACGACACGGGCCTCGCGGGCGAGCCCGTTTGCTGCACTTGCAAAAACGCCCGGCCGACGAATTGCTTCGGGCCGGGCGCCTATCGCGTTTTACTTCACCTTCGCGGCTTTCGCGAGCGCGGCGACCGCGCTCTTCGAATCCTGCTGCGAGTTCATGAACTTCGTCACGACGTCGGTGATCGCGCCGGCCGTCGCGTCGCCCTGCGCCATCCCGTGCGCGAGCGACGGCACGAAGCCGCCCGACTTGATCGCGGTCTGCTCGTCGGCGTATGACTTCTTCGCGCAGTCGTCGAACTTGTCCATCTTCACGCCGAGACGCACCGGCACCGAACCCTTCAGCAGGCTGAACTGCTCCTGGAAGGCCGGCGTCATGATCGTCTTCGCGAGGGAGAGCTGGCCCGGCGTCGCATCCTTCTGGCCCTTCTGCTGGAAGAACACGAACGAGTCGACGTTGAACGTGTACGAATTCGCCGTACCCGGCACCGCCGCGCAGATGTAGTCCTTGCCCGCCTTCTTGCCCGCGTTCTCGAACTCGCCCTTCGCCCAGTCGCCCATGAACTGCATGCCGGCCTTGCCGTTGATGACCATCGCGGTCGCGAGGTTCCAGTCGCGGCCGTTACGGCCGGTATCGAAGTAGCCCTGGATCTTGCGCACCGTGTCGAACACGGACAGCATCTGCGGCGACGTCAGCGTCGCCTGGTCGAGATCCACCAGCGCCTTCTTGTAGAACGCCGGGCCCTGCGACAGCACGACGTCTTCCCACAGCGTCAGGTCCTGCCACGGCTGGCCGCCCATCGCGACCGGCTGGATGCCCGCGGCCTTCAGCTTGTCGGCGACCGCGAAGAATTCAGGCCAGGTGGTCGGCACCTTCGCGCCGACCTTGTCGAGCGCGGCCTTGTTGATATAGAGCCAGTTCACGCGGTGCACCGAGAACGGCGCCGCGACGGTGTGGCCCTTGTACTTGATGATCTTGTCGATTTCCGGCGGCAGGTTCTGCTTCCAGTCGCCGGCGGCGGAATCGATGTTGACGAGCACGCCCTGGTCGGCCCAGTCCTGGATCAGCGGGCCCTTGATCTGCGCGGCCGACGGTGCGTCACCGCTGATCACCTTGGTCTTCAGCGCGGTCATCGCCGCGGCGCCGGCGCCGCCCGCGACCGCGAAGTCCTTCCACACGTAGCCCTGCTTCTGCAAGTCGTCCTTCAGCACGCCGACGGCCTTCGACTCGCCGCCCGAGGTCCACCAGTGCAGCACGGTTACGTTCTCGGCCGCCTGCGCCGCCACGGCGCCAGCCATCAGACCCGCGGCGCAGAGCGCACCCATGATCGAGCGAACTTTCATTACTTATCTCCTCCAGACTGAATCAACTCGTGAGGTTCCCTGACGGGGAACCGGCTTCTTGATAAACGACGGGGAAATCGAGCCGCGGGACGCATGCAGCGTACGGGCCGATGACCGGCCGGGCTCTTACAGAAAGCGTGAATCGAGATTCAACGGCGTGTCTCCTCTTTGTGTTTCTGGCCCGCCGCGATGCCACGGCGCGAGCCCGGGGGCGACGGCGCGCGGACGATGCGCACCGTCAATGTCCGATAACATTCGGCACAAGGCGTTCCCGAAGGCGAAGCTCGCGCAGTTCATCGACCGCACTTCTTTTTTTCTTCGCCCAGGAGCTACCCCTTGCGGCGGATTGTAGTTAAACTACAATTCAGTGTCAAAAATATTTTTATCGCACTACGGATCGCTTCCCAGCACCCCAACCGGCGGAGACACATGCATACCGATTCCAGCTTTACCTTCGTACTTTTCGGCGGCACCGGCGACCTGTCGATGCGCAAGATCCTGCCCGCGCTGTTCGAAGCGCACCGCGGCAACATGCTCGCGGAAAGCGGCCGGATCGTTGCCGTCGCACGGCACGAATCGGATCGGGCCGGCTATCTCGAATGGGTCGACACGCACGTGAAGCCGCACGCGGCGAAGGCCGCCGGCAAGGCCTTCGACGAAACCGCGTGGAAATCCTTCCTCGAACGCATCGAATACGTAAAGCTCGACCTCGGTCGCGCGGAGGACTACGTCGTGCTGCGCGACGCGGTCGCGCAGCTTCCCGGCATCCGCGTGTTCTATCTCGCGACGGGGCCGTCGCTGTTCGTGCCGATCTGCAAGGCGCTCGCGTCGGTCGGCCTGAACGAAGGCGCGCGCATCGTGCTCGAGAAGCCGCTCGGCTACGACCTGCGCTCGTCGAACGCGATCAACGACGCGGTCGGCGAGATCTTCGCGGAAGACCAGATCTACCGGATCGACCACTATCTCGGGAAGGAGCCGGTGCAGAACCTGCTCGCGCTGCGCTTCGGTAACGCGCTGTTCGAGCCGCTGTGGCGCCGCGAATGGGTCGAGAGCATCCAGATCACGATCGCCGAGGAGCTCGGCGTCGAGGCGCGCGGCGATTTCTACGACAATACGGGCGCGCTGCGCGACATGGTGCAGAACCACCTGCTGCAGCTGCTGTCGATCGTCGCCATGGAGCCGCCGCATTCGATGGACTCCGACTCGGTGCGCGACGAAAAGCTGCGCGTGCTGCGCGCGCTGAAGCCCGTCGATTCGCGCGACATCGGCAAGGTCGCGGTGCACGGCCAGTATCATGCGGGCGTGATCAAGGGCGCGCAGGTGCCGGCCTACGCGACCGAGCCTGGCGTGAAGCCGGACAGCCAGACCGAAACCTTCGTCGCGCTGAAAGTCGAGATCGAGAACTGGCGCTGGGCCGGCGTGCCGTTCTTCCTGCGCACCGGCAAGCGTCTCGCCGATCGCGTCGCGGAGATCGTCGTCAACTTCCGGCCGGTGCCGCACTCGGCCCTCGGGCCGACCGCGCTGCGCGCCGGCTCGAACCGCCTCGTGATCCGGCTGCAGCCGAACGAGACGATTCGCCTGTACTGCCTCGCAAAGCAGCCCGGCGAAGGGATGAACCTCGCGAGCGTGCACCTCGACCTCGCGTTCGACCGTTTCTTCAAGGAAGGGCAGATGGAGGCGTATCAGCGCCTCTTGCTCGACGTGATCAACGGCCGCCTCGCCCTGTTCGTGCGTCGCGACGAACAGGAAGCCGCGTGGCGCTGGGTCGAGCCGATCCTGAACGAATGGGCCCGCTCGCTGAAGCCGCCGAAGCCGTATGCTGCAGGCACGTGGGGGCCGGCCGCGGCGAGCGCGATGCTTGCGCAGCACGGCACCTGCTGGCTCGAAGAAGAAAACTGATGAAAACCGTTGCCGTGTACACGCGGCAACGTGCCCCATGATTCGCACGAATTGAACAGACAAAGCAGTCCGGAGGAGATGTGATCGAGATCCACGCTTTCGACACCCAGGAAGCGCAAAGCGAAGCGCTCGCGCGCGCCGTCGGCGATGCGCTGCGCGCCGCGCTCGGCGGCCCCGCGCGCCCGACGCTCGCGGTGTCCGGCGGCACGAGCCCGCGCCCGTTCCTGCAAACGCTGTCGCACGCGGCGCTCGACTGGGCCGGCGTCGACGTCACGCTGGTCGACGACCGCTGGGTGCCGGAAGACGACGCGGCCAGCAACGCGCAGCTCGTGCGCGACACGCTGCTGCAGCACGCGGCGGCCCCTGCCCGCTTCCTGCCGCTCGTCGACACGCGCGCGGCGCTCGACGCGCACGTCGCCGCACTCAACGCGAACGCCGACTACCGCGTGCCGACCGTCGCCGTGCTCGGCATGGGCGAGGACGGCCACACCGCGTCGATCTTCGCCGATGCGCCCGAATGGGATCGCGCGATCACGACGCCCGAGCGCTTCGTCGCCGTGCATCCCGGCGCCGCGCCGCATGCGCGTGTGAGCTTCTCGCTCGATGCGCTCAAGCGCGTCGACCGGCTATTCCTGCTGATCGCGGGCGAACGCAAACGCGCGGTGCTCGACGCAGCAGCCGCATCGCTGCAGAAGAACGCGATTTCCCAACTGGCCAACGACAAGGGGACCAAGCTCGATGTCTACTGGTGCGCAAAGTAAGGCCGTCGTCGCGGGCCAGCATGCCGACGGCCCGCGCCTGCTCGCGGACGTCGGCGGCACCAACGCGCGTTTCGCGCTGGAAACCGGCCCCGGCGAGATCACGCAGATCCGCGTCTACCCCGGCGCCGACTATCCGACGCTCACCGACGCGATCCGCAAGTATCTGAAGGACGTGAAGATCAGCCGCGTGAACCACGCGGCGATCGCGATCGCGAACCCGGTCGACGGCGACCAGGTCACGATGACCAATCACGACTGGAGCTTCTCGATCGAAGCCACGCGCCGCGCGCTCGGCTTCGACACGCTGCTCGTCGTGAACGACTTCACCGCGCTCGCGATGGCGCTGCCGGGCCTGACCGATGCGCAGCGCGTGCAGATCGGTGGCGGCGCGCGCCGCCAGAACAGCGTGATCGGGCTGCTCGGGCCCGGCACCGGGCTCGGCGTCTCCGGCCTGATTCCCGCGGACGACCGCTGGATCGCGCTCGGCAGCGAAGGCGGTCACGCTTCGTTCGCGCCGCAGGACGAGCGCGAGGATCTCGTGCTGCAGTACGCGCGCAAGAAGTTTCCGCACGTGTCGTTCGAACGCGTGTGCGCGGGACCGGGCATCGAGGTCATCTACCGCGCGCTCGCCGCGCGCGACAAGAAGCGCGTGGCCGCGACCGTCGACACGGCGGAGATCGTCGAGCGCGCGCATGCGGGCGACGATCTCGCGCTCGAGGCGGTCGAATGCTTCTGCGGCATCCTAGGCTCGTTCGCGGGCAGCCTCGCGCTGACGCTCGGCGCGCTCGGCGGCGTGTACATCGGCGGCGGCGTCGCGCTGAAGCTCGGCGACCTCTTCACGCGCTCGTCGTTCCGCGCGCGCTTCGAGGCGAAGGGCCGCTTCACGCAGTATCTCCACAACATCCCGACCTACCTGATCACCGCCGAATACCCGGCCTTCCTGGGCGTGTCGGCGATCCTCGCGGAGCAGTTGTCGAACCGGTCGGGCGGCGCATCGTCGGCCGTGTTCGAGCGGATCCGCCAGATGCGCGACGCGCTGACGCCGGCCGAGCGCCGCGTCGCCGATCTCGCGCTGAACCATCCGCGCTCGATCATCAACGACCCGATCGTCGACATCGCACGCAAGGCGGACGTGAGCCAGCCGACGGTGATCCGCTTCTGCCGCTCGCTCGGCTGCCAGGGGCTGTCGGATTTCAAGCTGAAACTCGCGACCGGCCTCACCGGCACGATTCCGATGAGCCACAGCCAGGTGCATCTCGGCGACACGGCCACCGACTTCGGCGCGAAGGTGCTCGACAACACGGTGTCCGCGATCCTGCAGTTGCGCGAACACCTGAACTTCGAGCACGTCGAGAACGCGATCGAGATCCTGAACGGCGCGCGCCGCATCGAGTTCTACGGGCTCGGCAACTCGAACATCGTCGCGCAGGACGCGCATTACAAGTTCTTCCGCTTCGGGATTCCGACGATCGCGTACGGCGACCTGTACATGCAGGCCGCATCGGCCGCGCTGCTCGGCAAGGGCGACGTGATCGTCGCGGTGTCGAAATCGGGACGCGCGCCGGAATTGCTGCGCGTGCTCGAGGTCGCGATGCAGGCCGGCGCGAAGGTGATCGCGATCACGTCGAGCAACACGCCGCTCGCCAAGCGTGCGACCGTCGCGCTCGAGACCGACCACATCGAGATGCGCGAATCGCAGCTGTCGATGATCTCGCGGATCCTGCATCTGCTGATGATCGACATCCTCGCGGTCGGCGTCGCGATCCGTCGCGCATCCACCAACGGCGAGCTGCCGGAGGCCGTCGCGCAGGCGCGCGCACGGGCGAGCGACGACGAGACGGCCGACGTGCTCGACTGGCTGAGCCACGGCGCCTCGCCGGCGGCGAAGGACGTCGCACGGGACTGACGCCCGACACGGCACGGCACGGCACGGCGGCCGCTTTCCGCCCGCCCGAAAAAAAACGCCACCGACGCATCGCGCGGTGGCGTTTTTTCATGCCGCGACGGAAGCTGCCGCGCCGGCTCAGGCGCCCGCTTTCGCCGGCCGGCCATGCCAGCGCAGCACGAGGGAGCGGCCGACGAAACACAGCAGGCCGGTGACGCCGATCGTCACGCCCATCGCGAACGGCGTGCCGTCCGCGAGTGCGCCGATCGCGACGCTCGCGATCGCGCCGAGCGCGAGCTGCATCGCGCCGAACACGGCCGCCGACGCGCCCGCGTTGTGCGGATAGCGATGCATGAGGTCGGTCGTGCAGTTCGCGGACAGGATCCCGACCACGCCGACCACGAAGAACAGGCACACGACGATCGACCACAACCCACCCCACCCGGTCAGCGCGACGAGCGCGACCGCCAGCGACGCGATGCAACTCACGAGCGACGCGGCCGAGATGATGCGCAGCGAGCCGATGCGGCCGACGAGCCGCGTGTTCGCGAAGTTGCCGATCATGATCCCGACGACGTTCAGGCCGAACAGCAGCCCGTAGTGCTGCGGCGACACGTGGAAATACTCGATGTACACGAACGGCGTCGCGGTGATGTACGAGAACATCGACGCGAACGCCATCCCGCCGCACAGCATGTGCCCCCACGCGACCGGATCGGACAGGATGCGCCCGTACGATGCGAACGACGCGAGCACGGCCGCGCTCTTGCGCCGCTCCTTCGGCCAGGTTTCCGGCACGCGCAGGTACGCGGTCGCCGCGCACACCGCGCCGAACACGGCGAGCACGACGAACACGCCGCGCCAGCCCGAGAAGCGCAGGATCTGCCCACCGATCAGCGGCGCGAGCAGCGGCCCGACCGCAGTGACGATCGCAACCATCGACAGCACCTTCGCCGCATCGGTCGGCTCGTGCGCATCGCGCGCGATCGCACGCGACAGCACCGACGCCGCGCCGGCGCCGAGCGCCTGCAGGAACCGCACGAGGATCAGCATGTCGATCGAGTTCGACACGAAGCAGCCGACGCTCGCGAGCGTGAACAGCGCGATGCCACCGAGCAGCACGGGCCGGCGGCCCCACGTGTCGGACATCGGACCGTACAGCAGCATGCCGATCGAGAAGCCGGCCATGAAGCTCGTCAACGTGCGCTGCGCGGCGCCGGGACTCACGGAAAAGCCATCGGCGATCGACGGCAGGCTCGGCAGGTACATGTCAGTGGCGATCGGCCCGCAAGCGGCGAGCGCGCCAAGCAACAGGATCAGCCGGGCATCGGGCCGGCGCCGAACGACGTGGGACATGGGTATCCGGAATGGGGGCCCGCGCGCATCGGGGCGCGCGTGGCGGTGAAGACGGGGGCCGCGCCGCGGACGGCGCTCAGGCCCATGATTGTACGCGCAACTTTTTCGCGTGCCGGCGGCCGGGTCCAGCGCGCGGCCGGAAAGCGCCGTGCGGCCGATGTCGCACGAGGCCGCGCGCGGATTCGATTAAGCTTGCGGCTCCCCGCACTTCTTGTCCGACCCAATCGACGCACGACCGAACCGATGACCGCTTTCCTGCTGATCTGGAGCCCCAAGAAATGGCCGTGGCCCGAGCTGCCCGACGTCGCCGCCCGCGTGAAGGCCGGCGAGGCCGTGCATGACGTGTGGGGCTGCGGCTTCGCGCGCGGCATCCTGCCGGGCGATCGTGTGTTCCTGCACCGCGTCGCGAAGGAGCCGAAGGGCGTGTTCGGCTCGGGCTACGTGACGCGCGCGCCGTACGAGGTGCCCGACCCGGCGACGAAGCGCGGCTACCGGCTGTGCATCGATTTCGTCTACGACTGGCTGGTCGACGCCCACCAGGACGTCGTGATCCCGCGCGACGCGCTGCGCGTCCATCCATACTCGGTGCAGACCTGGGACGCGCAGTCCTCCGGCACGTCGATCAAGCCGATGGTCGAAGGCCCGCTCGAGAAGCGCTGGGCCGAACTGACCGGCAAGCGCAAGCCGCCGCGGTAAACGGGTCGGATCGGACGCAGGCCGTGCGCGCCGGCCGGTCGCGCGCGCGCCGAAAGGCCGCAGACCGCCCGGCGGGCCCGTCATGCGCGTCTCCGGTACAATCAGACGATCGTTCCGCTCAGGCGCCGCGGCCCGTGCACAGGCCCCCCCGCGCCCTTCTCTCGCAGGTTTCGCACATGTCCAACAATCAGATCCTCTTCGAACGCGCCCAGAAGACCATTCCCGGCGGCGTCAACTCGCCGGTGCGCGCCTTCCGTTCGGTCGGCGGCACGCCGCGTTTCGTCTCGCGCGCGCAGGGCCCGTACTTCTGGGATGCCGACGGCAAGCAGTACATCGACTACATCGGCTCATGGGGCCCGATGATCGTCGGCCACGTTCATCCGGAAGTGCTGTCGGCCGTGCAGAACGTGCTCGCCGACGGCTTCTCGTTCGGCGCGCCGACCGAAGCGGAAATCGAAATCGCCGAGGAAATCTGCAAGCTCGTCCCGTCGATCGAGCAGGTGCGGATGGTATCGAGTGGCACCGAGGCCACGATGAGCGCGCTGCGTCTCGCGCGCGGCTTCACGGGCCGCAGCCGCATCGTCAAGTTCGAGGGTTGCTATCACGGCCACGCGGACAGCCTGCTGGTCAAGGCCGGCTCCGGCCTGCTGACGTTCGGCAACCCGACGTCGGCCGGCGTGCCCGCCGACATCGCGAAACACACGACCGTCCTCGAATACAACAACGTCGCCGCGCTTGAAGAAGCGTTCGGCGCGTTCGGCGACGAGATCGCCGCGGTGATCGTCGAGCCCGTCGCGGGCAACATGAACCTCGTGCGCGGCACGCCCGAATTCCTGAACGCGCTGCGCGCCCTGTGCACGAAGCACGGCGCCGTGCTGATCTTCGACGAAGTGATGTGCGGCTTCCGCGTCGCGCTCGGCGGCGCGCAGGCGTACTACGGGATCGCGGCCGACCTCACCTGCCTCGGCAAGGTGATTGGCGGCGGGATGCCGGCCGCCGCGTTCGGCGGGCGCCGCGACATCATGGCCCACCTCGCGCCGCTCGGCGGCGTCTACCAGGCCGGCACGCTGTCGGGCAACCCGATCGCTGTCGCCGCGGGCCTGAAGACGCTGCAGCTGATCCAGGCGCCCGGCTTCTACGATGCGCTCACTGCGCAGACGAAACGCCTCGCCGACGGCCTCGCGGCCGAAGCGCGCGCGGCCGGCGTGCCGTTCGCGGCCGACTCGATCGGCGCGATGTTCGGCCTCTACTTCGCGGAGCGTGTGCCGACCAGCTTCGCGGAAGTCACGAAGAGCGACACCGAGCGCTTCAACCGCTTCTTCCACCTGATGCTCGACGAGGGTGTGTATTTCGCGCCGTCCGCGTACGAGGCCGGCTTCGTGTCGAGCACGCACGACGACGCGGTGATCGACGCGACGCTCGCGGCCGCACGCCGCGCATTCGCAGCCCTCGCTGCCTGACCCGGGTCCGCACGCATGTTCTCGGATACCGATTTCGCCCACATGCAGCGCGCGCTGACGCTCGCGGCGCGCGGCATGTATACGACCGCGCCGAACCCGCGCGTCGGCTGCGTTATCGTCAAGGACGGCAACGTGATCGGCGAAGGCTTCACGCAGCCGGCCGGCCAGGACCACGCGGAAGTGCAGGCGCTGAAGGACGCGCGTGCGCGCGGCCATGACGTCGCCGGCTCCACCGTGTACGTGACGCTCGAGCCGTGCAGCCACTTCGGCCGCACGCCGCCGTGCGCGAACGCGCTGATCGACGCGCGCGTCGCGAAGGTCGTCGCGGCGATGGAAGACCCGAATCCGCAGGTGTCGGGGCGCGGCCTCGGGATGCTGCGCGACGCGGGCATCGACGTGCGCTGCGGGCTGCTCGCGAACGAAGCGGGTGAACTGAACATCGGCTTCGTGTCGCGGATGACGCGCGGCCGCCCATGGGTGCGGATGAAGACGGCCGCGTCGCTCGATGCACGCACCGCGCTGCCGTCCGGCGAAAGCCAGTGGATCACCGGCGAGGCCGCGCGCCTCGATGGCCACGCCTGGCGCGCGCGCGCGTGCGCGATCCTCACCGGGATCGGCACCGTGCGCGAGGACAACCCGCTCTTGACCGTTCGCGGCATCGACACGCCGCGCCAGCCGCAGCGCGTGCTGGTCGACAGCCGCCTCGACCTGCCGCTCGATGCGCGCCTGCTCGAAGGCGCGCCGCTGCTGATCTTCTGCGGCCGGCTCGATGCCGCCGGCGAAGTGCGCGCGAACGTGCTGAAGTCGCGCGGCGCGGAAATCGTGCCGCTCGCGAATGCGTACGGCAAGGTCGACCTGCCCGCGATGCTGGCGGCGCTCGGCGGGCGCGGCGTCAACGAGTTGCACGTCGAGGCCGGCCACAAGCTGAACGGCTCGCTGCTGCGCGAGCAGTGCGTCGACGAGCTGCTGGTCTATCTCGCGCCGAGCCTGCTCGGCAGCGACGCGGCCGCCATGTTCGACCTCGCCGCGCCGGCGAGCCTCGACGCCCGCACGCGGCTCGCGTTCCACAGCGTCGAGCGGATCGGCGACGATCTGCGAATCCTGGCGCGTGTCGCGCCGCCCCCCGCCACTCTTTGAACGGAGCCGTCAGGATGTTTACCGGAATTGTCGCGGCCGTCGGCCGCATCGAAGCGATCAACCCGCTCGGCGCGTCGCCCGAGGCGGGCGTGCGGCTGACCGTGCAGGCCGGCGGGCTCGACCTGGCCGATGTCGCACTCGGCGACAGCATCGCGATCCAGGGCGCGTGCATGACGGTCATCGAAAAGACCGACACCGGTTTCGACGTCGACGTGTCGCGCGAAAGCCTGAACCGCACGGTCGGTCTCGCGCAGCCCGGCGAAGTGAACCTCGAGAAGGCGCTGCGCGCGCACGACCGCCTCGGCGGGCATATCGTGTCGGGCCACGTCGACGGCCTCGGCACCGTGACGCGCTTCGCGCCGGTCGGCGAATCGCACGAGCTGCGGATCGTCGCGCCGCGCGAACTCGGCCGCTATCTCGCGTACAAGGGCTCGATCACGGTCAACGGTGTGAGCCTGACCGTCAACACGGTCGACGATCGCGCCGACGGCTGCGAGTTCTCGATCAACCTGATCCCGCATACTGTCGAGGTCACGACACTGCGTCACGTGAAGGCCGGCGACAAGGTCAATCTCGAAATCGACATGATTGCGCGGTATGTGGAGCGGATGATGTCGGCATCGCAGGGCGTGCATCAGGACTGACCAGACTGTTCCGCCCCCTGGATGGTAAATGGCGGCCGGTGGTGCGGCCCGGCACCTGACCGGATGGCCAACGACGCGCACGGGACATCCCGTCGCGCTAAGATGCAACGGCAGCGGTTTCGGCGCCGCGGCGCACGGTGCGCCGCGTACCGGCTGCCCCCTTTTCCTCCAGGAGTCGTCCCATGTCCATCTCGATGTACCAGGCTTCGCTGCCCGTCCTGATCCGCGGCCTCACCAACCTGCAGCACATCCTCGGCAAGGCGCAGGCGCATGCGGCCGAGAAGCAGATCGACCCGTCGGTGTTCATCGGCGCACGCCTCTATCCGGACATGCTGCCGCTCGTCCGCCAGGTGTATATCGCGACCGACACGGCCAAGGGCTGCGCCGCGCGGCTCGCCGGTGTCGACATCCCGAGCTATCCCGACGTCGAGCAGACGTTCGACGAACTGCACGCGCGCATCCAGAAGACGATCGACTATCTGAAAGGCTTCGACGCCGCGCAGATCGATGGCACCGAAGCGCGCCAGGTCGTGCTCAAGATGCGCGTCGGCCCGATCGAGTTCACCGGCCAGTCGTATCTGCTGAACTTCGTGCTGCCCAACTTCTTCTTCCACGTGACGACCGCGTACGACATCCTGCGCCACAGCGGTGTCGAACTTGGCAAGCTCGATTACCTCGGCGGCCGTAACGAACACGCGTGACGCACGGCCGGGGCCCGGCCGGCCTGCGGTGGCCCGTCTTCGGGCGGGCCGCGACGGCCCGGGCAGGCCCGGCCCGACGGCCGGTCGCGCCGCTTTCCGGCGCGCTCGCCGGCCGCGCGCAGCCGGTGCCAGCCGAAACGCGGCCCGGCTGGCGTAAAATACGCACTTTCCTCTTTCTCGCCCCCTTATGACGCTCGCCTCCACGCTCGACATCATCGCGGAGTTGAAAGCCGGCCGGATGGTGATCCTGGTCGACGAAGAAGACCGCGAAAACGAAGGCGACCTCGTGATCGCCGCCGAATTCGTCACGCCGGAAGCGATCAACTTCATGGCCAAGTACGGCCGCGGCCTGGTTTGTCTGACGTTGACGCAGGAACGCTGCAAGCAGCTGCACCTGCCGCTGATGACCTACCGCAACGGCACGCAGTACGGCACCGCGTTCACGGTCAGCATCGAAGCGGCCGAAGGCGTCACGACCGGCATCTCGGCCGCCGACCGCGCACACACGATCGCCACGGCGGTCGCGCACGACGTGCGCCCCGAGCACATCGTGCAGCCGGGGCACGTGTTCCCGATCATGGCGCAGCCTGGCGGCGTGCTCGTGCGCGCCGGCCACACCGAGGCCGGCTGCGACTTCACCGCGCTCGCCGGGCTCACACCCGCCGCGGTGATCTGCGAGATCATCAAGGACGACGGCACGATGGCGCGCCTGCCCGACCTGATCGAATTCGCGAAGGAACACGGTCTGAAGATCGGCACGATCGCCGACCTGATCCAGTACCGCAGCCGCACCGAATCGATCATCGAGCGGATCGCCGAGCGCACGATGCAGACCGCGCACGGCACGTTCCGCGCGGTGCTGTACCGCGACCAGCCGAGCGGCTCGCCGCACATCGCGCTGGTGCGCGGCACGCCGTCGCCCGACGTCGATACGCCAGTGCGCGTGCACGAGCCGCTGTCGGTCCTCGATCTGCTCGAGACGAGCATCTCGACGCACTCGTGGACGCTCGACGCGGCGATGCGCGAGATCGCGGAACGCGACCTCGGCGTGATCGTGCTGCTCAACTGCGGCGACACGAAGGAACATCTGATCGACGTCTTCAAGGCGTTCGACGAGGAAGAAAAGGCCGCTGCGCTGAAGCGCCGGCCGGTCGATTTCAAGACGTTCGGCATCGGCGCGCAGATCCTGCGCGATGTCGGCGTCAGCAAGATGCAGGTGCTGTCGAATCCGCGCAAGCTGGGCAGCATGTCCGGCTACGGCCTCGAAGTCACGGGCTTCATTCCGATGCCCGGCGGCGAAGCCAAGTCCTGCCCGGCGTCCCACGCGTAACCCGCCACGACGCTTTCGCCCTATAACCGTTCATCCACACCACGGACCAGATCATGGAAATCGGACAATACCAACCGAATCTCGAAGGCGACGGCCTGCGTATCGGCATCGTGCAATCCCGCTTCAACGAACCCGTCTGCAACGGCCTCGCCGATGCGTGCGTCGAGGAACTCGAGCGCCTCGGCGTCTCCGGTGAAGATGTGCTGCTCGTGTCGGTACCCGGCGCGCTGGAAATCCCGCTCGCGCTGCAGAAGCTCGCGGAAAGCGGCCAGTTCGACGCGCTGATCGCGCTCGGCGCGGTGATCCGCGGCGAGACGTACCACTTCGAACTCGTGTCGAACGAAAGCGGCGCGGGCATCACCCGCATCGGCCTCGACTTCAACCTGCCGATCGCCAACGCGGTCCTGACGACCGAAAACGACGAGCAGGCCGTCGCGCGCATGACCGAAAAGGGTCGTGACGCCGCGCGCGTCGCGGTCGAGATGGCCAACCTGACGATGGCACTCGACCAGCTCGGCGACGACGACGAGGACGACGAAGAGGAAGAAGACGAAGAGGAGCGCGCATGAAGAAGAGCGCCCGCCGACAATCGCGCGAGCTGGCGACGCAGGGCCTGTATCAGTGGCTGCTGTCGAACGCGGCCTCCGGCGAGATCGACGCGCAGCTGCGCGGCGCGCTCGGTTACGACAAGGCTGACAAGGAGCTGCTCGAAGCAATCCTGCACGGCGTGATCCGCGAGCACGCGACGCTCGTCGAAGCGCTGACGCCGTCGCTCGACCGCCCGATCGACCAGTTGTCGCCGGTCGAACGCGCGGTGCTGCTGATCGCGACGTTCGAGCTCACGCACCATGTCGAAACGCCGTACCGCGTGATCATCAACGAAGCGGTCGAACTCGCGAAGACGTTCGGCGGCTCCGACGGCTACAAGTACGTCAACGGCGTGCTCGACAAGCTCGCCGCGAAGCTGCGCCCCGCCGAAACGCAGGCGCGCCGCAACGGCTGATTCCGTTTGTTTGTCCACGGGCGCGCAAGCGCCCGTTTTTCATTCTCTCCCCCGCCCCGCCCGACCGATGAATACCACCGCCGATTCGCTCGTCACGCTCGCCGCACGCGTCGACGCGATCCAGCCCTTCTACGTGATGGAACTGATGAAGGAGGCACAGCGGCTCGAGTCCTCCGGGCGCGATGTTATCCACATGGGCATCGGCGAACCGGATTTCACCGCACCGGAGCCCGTCGTCGAGGCGGCCGCGGCCGCGTTGCGCCGCGGCGTCACGCAGTACACGAGCGCGCTCGGCATCGCGCCGCTGCGTGAAGCGATCGCCGCGCACTATGCGCGCGCCTACGGCCTCACGATCAGCCCCGAGCGGATCGTCGTGACGGCCGGCGCCTCCGCCGCCCTGCTGCTCGCGTGCCTCGCGCTCGTCGGCCGTGACGACGAGGTGCTGATGCCCGACCCGTCGTATCCGTGCAACCGGCATTTCGTCGCGGCGGCCGAAGGTCGGCCGGTGCTCGTGCCGAGCGGCCCGGAAGCGCGCTTCCAGCTCACCGCGGACGACGTCCGCACGCGCTGGGGCAGCCACACGCGCGGCGTGCTGCTCGCGTCGCCGTCGAACCCGACCGGCACGTCGCTCGAGCCGGACGAGCTGAAACGGATCGTCGAAGCCGTGCGCGCACGCGGCGGCTTCACGATCGTCGACGAAATCTACCAGGGGCTCGGCTACGACGCGGCGCCCGTGTCGGCGCTGTCGTTCGGCGACGATGTCGTCACCGTGAACAGCTTCTCGAAGTACTTCAGCATGACCGGCTGGCGGCTCGGCTGGCTCGTCGTGCCGCCCACGCTCGTCGGCACCTTCGAAAAGCTGTCGCAGAACCTGTTCATCTGTCCGTCCGCGCTCGCGCAGCACGCGGCGCTCGCATGCTTCGAACCGGCGGCACTCGACATCTACGAGGCGCGCCGCCTCGAATTCAAGCGTCGCCGCGATTTCATCGCGCCAGCGCTCGAGAAGCTCGGCTTCACGGTGCCCGTGATGCCGGACGGCGCGTTCTACGTCTATGCGCACTGCGGCGGCGTCGCCCATCCGGCGGCCGGCGACAGCGCGGCGCTCACGCACGCGATGCTGCACGATGCGGGCGTCGTGCTGGTGCCGGGCATGGATTTCGGCGTGCATGCGCCGCGCGACTATATCCGGCTGTCCTATGCGACCGCCTACTCGCGCCTCGAAGAGGCCGTCGAGCGGCTCGCGGCACTGTTCGGCCAGCACTGACCGCCGATTCGCCGATCCGCTTTCCCGGCCGGCACACCGGCCGTTGCCCCGCACAAAAAAGAAAAAGGCACCCGAATCGGGTGCCTTTTTGCTGGAGTCTGGCCGGAACCGCTGGACGTTACGCGCCGAGTTCCGAGTGATCGCCGTGCGACTGCTTCACGGTATCGACGCTTGCGTCGTCCTGCTGCGGTGCGCCCTTCGGCGCGGCAGTCTTCGCGGTGATCGGCTGCGCGCCGTCGAGCGTCGCATGCAGGCGCTTGGCCCCACCGGCTGCTACCGTCACGGCCGCGGTCACGATCGGCTTCGACGGCTGGGCCGGCGCCTGCGGCGCATTGACCGGCACGCTGCGGCCATGCGCGACGTCGCGCAGGCGGTTGCGCTCGGCCATGACCTTCGAGCCGTACGCGGTGTCGTCCGGGTTGGTCGAGCCGTTGTACAGACGCAGGCCGTTCGCGAGCGAGCCGCCGCGGGCGATGCAGTCCTTCAGCACGAGCGCGCCGACCTGCAGGTTCGCGAGCGGTTGCAGCGCGGTGTCCGTGCCGCCGAAATACTCGAACTTGTCGGAATGAACCTTCGACATGACCTGCATCAGGCCTTGCGCGCCGACACCGCTTTCCGCGTACGGGTTGAAGCCCGATTCGATCGCCATCACGGACAGCAGCAGCAGCGGATCGAGGCCGACGTCGCGGCCGGTCTGGAACGCAGCCTTGACGAGCTGGCCGAGCGGCTCCTGCGCGACGCGGTAACGGCGCGACAGGTAAGTGGCGACGAGCGCCTGTTCGCGGTTCGACGCGAGCGCACGATCGTCGCGCGCATCGGCCGGGACCCGCTGGGTCGGGATCAGTTTCGCCAGCGCGACGGGCGACGGGCCGCTACGGGCCGGATCGGACGCATCGTTCTGCGCGGCGGTTTCCGACGTGACGTCGAGACCGACGGCGAGCGCATCCGTTTCGGGGGCGTCTTCCTGCTGCGGCTGCGCGCCAGCGGGCGCGAAGTTCGGCAGCGGATGGCCGGTCAGCAGACGGGCCGGACCGGCCTGCACGGCCGCGGATACGATCGGCATCAGCTTCGCGGCGAGATTCCCGCGCACGGTCGGCAGCAACCACAGGGCAAGCGCGACCGCGACAGCGAGACAGCCGACAACGCTGAATAGATGGTGACTGACACGCGTCCCGCGACGCAGCATGTTGCGCACGATTTGTGCATGCTGCTCACTAGGACGCCACGATAACCAAGCGTTCATTCAGATCATCTCCCATGAACATGACTCGTGCGGCTCGCTCAGCTCGATGGCGAGACAGAAAACGCGCCGCGGAATCACGACGCCGCACGCCTTGGTTGGGACGCGCAGGCATCGGGGAAACGGTATAAGTACCGTTCGAGGCCACGGTGTAAGAGGGCCAGCACCTTCGCACATTGGGCGAGGCGGGCATACGCGGTGGCACTCACGCAAAAAACCAGCGTCTGGTGGCGCTGGCTAGGACTACGACAAAGGCCGTCGAATACGCCGTGCAGGTTTCGGCGGACGGTGACGCGCTGCGTCAAAGATCGGTGATTGGCGGCTCGAAGCCTTTTACCCTGCAACCAATGTGAGCGGATTCTAGCAGGGTTTTATAGATCGTCAACACTATAAAACCGCAAAGCTATAACAAAAAGTAATTTTGAATCGCCCTTCAGATCGCAGGCCCGCTGCCGTAGGGGCTCTGCGCGCCGTCGACTTTTTTCTCCGCCGGGCGTGCGAGCGGCCGCCCGGGTAAAATCGTCGGTCGATTCGGGGCCGCAGCCGGCCGCTGCGCCCACCCATCGCCGCCCGCCTTGCGGGCGGCTCGGACCTTCTTCATGAAATACAAAGACTTACGCGATTTCATCCAGCGCCTCGAGGCGCTCGGCGAGCTGCGGCGCGTCACGCAGCCCGTGTCGCCCGTGCTCGAAATGACCGAACTGTGCGACCGCGTCCTGCGCGCCGGCGGCCCGGCGCTGCTGTTCGCAGCGCCGCCCGGCAATGCGTTCCCGGTGCTCGGCAACCTGTTCGGCACGCCGCGCCGCGTGGCGCTCGGAATGGGTGTCGATGCGGGCGACGACGCCGCGCTCGGCTCGCTGCGCGACCTCGGGCGGCTGCTGTCCGCGCTGAAGGAGCCTGATCCGCCGAAGAGCCTGAAGGACGCCGGCAAGCTGCTGTCGCTCGCGAAGGCCGTATGGGACATGGCGCCGAAATCGGTGTCGTCGCCGCCGTGCCAGGAGATCGTCTGGGAAGGTGCCGACGTCGACCTGAACAAGCTGCCGATCCAGACCTGCTGGCCCGGCGACGCAGGACCGCTCGTCACGTGGGGCCTCACGGTCACGCGCGGGCCGAACAAGCCACGCCAGAACCTCGGCATCTATCGCCAGCAACTGATCGGCCGCAACAAGCTGATCATGCGCTGGCTCGCGCATCGCGGCGGTGCGCTGGACTTCCGCGAATTCGCGCTGAGGAACCCCGGCAAGCCGTATCCGGTCGCGGTCGTGCTCGGCGCCGATCCGGCCACGACGCTCGGCGCGGTGACGCCCGTGCCCGATTCACTGTCCGAGTATCAGTTCGCCGGCCTGCTGCGCGGCAGCCGCACCGAGCTCGCGAAGTGCCTGACGCCCGGCGTCGATACGCTGCAGGTGCCCGCCCGCGCGGAGATCGTGCTCGAAGGCTTCATCCATCCGCAGGAAGGCGCGCCCGCCCCTGCCCCGGCCGGCGCACCGCCGCGGCCGGCCGGCAACGCGGCCGCCGCATACGAGCACGCGCTCGAAGGCCCGTACGGCGACCACACCGGCTACTACAACGAGCAGGAATGGTTCCCGGTGTTCACCGTCGAGCGGATCACGATGCGCCGCGACGCGATCTATCACTCGACCTATACGGGCAAGCCGCCCGACGAGCCGGCCGTGCTCGGCGTCGCGCTCAACGAGGTGTTCGTGCCGCTGCTGCAGAAGCAGTTCACCGAGATCACCGACTTCTACCTGCCGCCGGAAGGCTGCAGCTACCGGATGGCCATCGTCCAGATGAAGAAGAGCTACGCCGGCCATGCGAAGCGCGTGATGTTCGGCGTGTGGAGTTTCCTGCGGCAGTTCATGTATACGAAGTTCATCGTGGTCGTCGACGAGGACGTCAACATCCGCGACTGGAACGAGGTGATCTGGGCGATCACGACGCGCGTCGACCCCGTGCGCGACACCGTGATGGTCGACCGCACGCCGATCGACTATCTCGATTTCGCGTCGCCCGTCGCGGGCCTCGGCTCGAAGATGGGGCTCGACGCGACCAACAAGTGGCCCGGCGAGACGAACCGCGAATGGGGTCGCCCGATCGAGATGGATGCGGCCGTGAAGGCGCGTGTCGACCGTCTCTGGCAGGAAATCGGACTGTAAGTCCATGCATTGAACGCACCCGACAAGAACGACGATGAGCTTTCCCCCCGCCTCGATGCTGTCCGACGGGTTCTTCCTGTCGCTATCGCTGTGTCTCGACATCGGCCTCGTCAACGTCGCGATGCTGTCGCTGACGCTGTCGCACGGCTTCCGGCCGGGCTTCTGGCTCGGCGTCGGCTCGTGCGTCGGCGATCTCGTCTACGCGGCGCTCGCGCTCGCGGGCATGGCCGTGCTGCTGCAGTTCGAGGCCGTGCGCTGGGTCGTCTGGATCGGCGGCGGCGCAGTGCTGCTGTTCCTCACGTGGAAGATGGCGCGTGAAGCGCTCGCGCCGGCCGGCAGCGCCAACGACGGCACGGCGGACGACACGCCGCAGCCGCGTGCCAGCGCGCGGCGCAGCTTCGTGCGCGGGATGCTGCTGGCGATGTCGTCGCCGAGTGCGATTCTGTGGTTCGCGGCGGTCGGCGGCGCGCTGATTGCGAAAGCCGGCGCGACCACGCCGGCGACGGCGTCGGTGTTCCTGTCCGGCTTCTTCCTCGGCGGCCTCGCGTGGACGCTCTTCATGTGCACGCTCGCGAGCCAGGGCCGCAAGCGCGCGGGCGCGGGGATGATGCGCGCGTGCCACGTCGCGTCGGCGCTGCTGTTCGCGTATTTCTCGTACAGCGTGATCGTCGGCGGCTACCGCGACCTGATTGTCCACGCGGCGTAACCGCCGCACGCACAGCCGCGCCCCAAATGAAAAACGGCGCAACGCTCCGCAAGGGACGTTGCGCCGTTTAGCCGCGCGCGATCAGGCCGCGCGCGCGGAATGCGTCAACGACGCCAGCCGTGGTGCCCCCAGCCGCCGTAGCCGTGACGCCAGTACGGACGGCCGTAGTAACCGCCGACGACCACGGCGGGCGGTGCATAGTAGGCCGGCGCCGGCGCGTAATACACCGGCGGGGGCGGTGCGTAATACACGGGCGGAGGCGGCGCATACACGGGATACGCAGGCGCGATCGGGACACCGATGCCGACCCCGATCGACACGTGAGCCTGCGCGGCGCTTGCGGCACCCAGGCCCAGCGCGGCGGCGGCGATGAACGGAATGAGCTTTTTCACTTCGATTCTCCTGCTGGAGCGGTAATTTGTACGCTCCTGTCGGCAACGGCGGGCATGCACGTCGCATGGATGCAATGTAGCGAAAACCCACCGCACGCGTATGGCGCATTTGTTGCAAATTGCAATTCCACGCGGCTGCGGCCACCGTCCGGCAGGGCGCCGAGGCCCGGCAATCCCCCTCGCGAGTCCCGCGCTTCCGTCCGACCAGCGAAACCGCGACGCGCCGGCCGGTCAGTCTTACCGGATCCGGTAAGCGTGGCGGGCACGCTTCCGTAATGAACGATTACAAATTCGCGACAGGACGCCGACAATCCAGGCGGGACACAGCCCCCCGCGCGATTTGGGGCCGGATTAGACCAACTTCGACGGAGGCGAAACCGCCGCGCGAATTTACCTTGTCCGCACCGAACACTGCCGTCCAGGCCGTCCCCGTTCGGCATCGCCGCCTATCCACGACCGCCCCGCCATTCCTGCGATACTGACGTCTGCTCCGTTTTCGCTGCGTGACCCGCCATGCCCCTTCCCGCTCTCCCCCGCCTAGGCTTCATCGGCGCCGGCCGCCTGGCGCGCTGCCTCGCCCTGCGCTTCGCGGCGGCCGGCTTTCCGGTCACCGCGATCGCGAGTCGCACGACGGAATCGGCCGCGGCACTTGCCGCGCGCATCGACGGCTGCCGGGCGGTCGACACGCCGCAGCAGGTCGTCGACGCCGCCGACCTGATCTTCCTGACCGTGCCCGACGACCATCTCGCCTCGACCGCCGCCGCGCTGCGGTTCGACGCGGCGCGAGCGGCAGGCCAGGCGCTCGTCCACTGCAGCGGCGCGTCGGCGGTCGAGTTGCTCGATCCGGCAAAGCGCCAAGGCGCGGCCACGGGCGGCTTCCACCCGCTCTACCTGTTCGGCGGCACGGACGCCGATCTCTCCCGCATCGACGGCTGCTCGGTCACGCTCGAAGCCGACGGCGCGCTGCACGCGACGCTGCTGCGACTTGCTGCCGCGCTCGGCTGCCATCCGCTGTCGATTCCGGCCGGCGGCCGAATGCTGTATCACGCGGCCGCGCATTACGCGGCGAGCTTCGCGCTGTGCGGGCTGTCGGAAGCGGTCGAGCTGTGGCGCGGCCTCGGTTTCGACGAGGAAGCGGCGTTGCGCGCGCTGCTGCCGATGCTCACCGGCACGATCGCGACCGCGCGCGACAAGGGCCTCGCGAACGCACTGGCAGGCCCGGTGTCGCGCGGCGACACCGGCATCGTCGAGCGTCAGCTCGCGCTGCTCGAGGCGCGCGGCGGCGACCACGCGACCCTGTATGCGCTGATGACCCGCCGCGCGGTCGCGCTCGCGGCGAAGCGCGCGGCGCCGCCGGCCGCGCTGCCGGCGCTTGCGCAGGCTGTCGAAACGTCGCTCGCGCGCACGACCGGGCACCCCTCCCCGCCGCGCGACGAGGCGTGATAAGGTGTCGGCCGATGCGCCGCCATCCGGCGTTGGCGGCCGCACGCTACTCGACTGTATAAAAAGGATGCCAACGATGTTCGGCGAGATCGCCCGTTTTCTGCTCAATACCGTCTTCACCCTGTTCGGCGCGGCGCTGATTCTGCGCGTCTGGATGCAGGCCGTCCGCGTGCCGCCGTACAACCCCGTCACGCAGGCCGTGCTGCAGGCGACCAACTGGCTCGTGCTGCCGTTGCGCCGCGTGATCGCGGGCGTGCGCGGCATCGACTGGGCAAGCGTCGTCGCCGCCCTCCTCACCGCGCTCGTCTATGTGGTGCTGATGGTCGTGATGGCCGGCCTGGATCCGGCCTCGGTGATCGCGACGCTCGTCGTGGTCGCGCTGCTCACCGTCGTGAAGTGGGCGCTCAATCTCGTGATCTGGATGACGATCCTGATGGCGCTGCTGTCGTGGCTCAATCCGCGCTCGCCGGCGATGCCGATCCTCTACCAGCTCACCGCGCCGTTCCTGAACCCGCTGCGCCGCGTGATCCCGAACCTGGGCGGCATCGACCTGTCGCCGATCCTGCTGTTCGTGATCGTGCAGGTGCTGCTGATGATCGTCACGCGCGCCGCCGTGTCGCTGACGATGTTCGGCATCTGACGCGTTGCGCTATGCTGCCGGCCCCTGCGCCGGCGGCACCTCGAGCGTGTCGATCACCCCGAAGCGCGCGGGAATCATCGCGTAGCACACGCGCACCTTCTCGCGCGCGAGCCGCTCGAGCAGTTGCTGCGCCTCGTCCTCGGTGACGATGAACTCGACCTCGATCGCGAGCGAGCCCTGCAGCTCGAAAAAGCGGTCCTCGTGCAGCACCCGATGCCGGCCGAAGCCGGCCATCGCCCGAAACGCGGAACCGCCCGCGACGCCCATCCGGTTTCCTTCCTCCAGCAGCCACTCCCACAGCGGCTTCCAGTGCAGCCGGTGCTGCTCGTGCACGTAGAAGCGCAAGAAAACCCTGTCCATCGCGTCCTCCCGATGCCGGCGCGCTCAGGCTGCCGCGAACCACGCGCGCGCGGTCCACATGCCGAGCGCCGTCAGCGTGAACGATCCAGTCAAGTGTAGGGCAGCCACCGCGAACGCCCATCCCAATTCGCCCTGCACCGCGTGCGTCATCACTTCGACCGAATAGGTCGAGAATGTCGTGAGGCCGCCAAGGAAGCCCGTGATGACGAACAGCCGCCACTCAGGCGGCAGCCCGACGCGGGTGGTAAACGCGACGGCCGCGATGCCGATCACGTAGCCGCCGATCAGGTTCGCGGCGAGCGTGCCGAGCGGCACGGCGGGAAAGAACGCGTTGAGCGCAAGGCTCAGGAACCAGCGCAGCAATGCGCCGAGCCCGGCGCCGACGAAGATCGCGACGATCGAATAGAACAAGGGAGCTCCTCGCTGACGAAGCCGCATCGCGGATGCGGCCTACGCCGAACTGTATGCGGAATCGCGCCGCGACGGCAATGCCGGCCGGCCGATTCGCCGCGCGCCGCTCAGCCGCCGTGCCATGCGCGGTCGAGCGCCACGAGCGTCGCGAGCGCGCTGCCCTTCAGCCCGATCACGTCCGCGCGGCGGGCATGGGCCTCGCGTGCGTTGATGCGGATCACGTCGGCGCCGAGCCGCTCGCTCGAGAGACGCACGGTCGGAATCGCGGTGCCCGCGCCGATCTCGACGACGGTCACCCATCCCGCCTGCGCGATCCAGTCCTGCAGGGCCCGCTCCTGCGCGTCGTAGCGTTCGCCGAGCCAGCCGTTGTCGCCGAACATCAGGATGTTCGGCCGCGCGAGGCCGCCGCAGCGCGGGCAGCGCGGCAGCTCGCCGACCAGCCGGCACGCGGCCGCGTCGACCTCGGGCGTGAACGGCGCGGCATCCCACGTGTCGTCCGAGCAGGGTCGCAGGCACTGCATCGAATGAATCGAACCGTGAATCTCGGCGACACGCGCCGGATCGAAACCGGCCTTCTGAAACTGGCCGTCGACGTTGCTCGTCAGCACGAAGCCGCCGTTCGGCATCACGTCCATCCAGCGCCGCAGGATCGCGAAGCCCGCGTGCGGCACCGTCTGCCGGTAGAGTCCGAGACGGTGTCCGTAAAAGCCCCACGCAAGCTGCGGATGTGCGCGGAACGCCTGCGGCGAAGCGATCTCGTGGAATTCGAAACGCTCGTGGCGCAGCGCCGGATACGCGCGCCAGAAGCCGTCCGTGCCGCGGAAATCGGGCAGCCCCGAATCGACGCCGATGCCCGCGCCGGCCGTCACGAGCAGCGCATCGGCGCGCGCGAGCGCCTCGACGGCGGACGCGACCAGATGCGCCGGCAGTGGCTCGGCAGCGGCGCTGGAATCGGTGGAATCAGTGGAATCGGACGAGTCGGAAATCGGCATGATGGAGCAGCGGAAGCGTCGAACGGTGCGCGAGTGGCGTCGCGCGATCATACGCCGGTTCGGGCGCCGCGCCGCGACATCACGCAGCCGCGGCGCGCACGCCCGCGGGTTCCCGCAGCGCGACGTACTGCAGCAGCATGATCGTCTTCGCGTCGACGATCTCGCCACGCTCGACGGCATCCAGCGCCGCGTGCAGCGGCATCTCGACGACCTCGAGATCCTCGCCCTCCTCCGCGATGCCGCCGCCGTCGCCCGTGCGCAGCGACGCATCGTATTCGCCGACGAAGAAATGCAGCCTTTCCGTCACCGAGCCGGGACTCATGAACGCCTCGAACACCTTGCGCACGCCGCGCACGCGATAGCTGGTTTCCTCTTCGGCCTCCGCGCGAATGCGTGCCTCGGGCGTCGCGTCGTCGAGCAGGCCGGCGGCGGCTTCGAGCAGCATCCCGTCGTGTCCGTTGACGAACGCCGGCATCCGGAACTGCCGCGTGAGCAGCACGTCGCCCGTCGTCGCGTTGCGCAGCAGGATGGTCGCGCCGTTGCCGCGGTCGTACGTTTCGCGGCTCAGGCGCTGCCACGTGCCGTCGCGGCGCAGGAAATCGAACGTGACCTTCTTCAGCACATACCAGTCATCGGACAGCACCGTCGTATCGACGATGCGGACGCGGTCCCGCGTTGCGGCCATGGTGGTCTCCCATTCGACAAGTGACGGCACTCATGGTAGCGTGCATATTCGTGCAATTTCAAGAAATTTCGTGCAAACCCGATGCTGACGACCCAACGCAAGAAAGCGATCCTCGATGCGCTCGCCCGCGACGGCCAAGTGCTGGCCGTCGAACTGAGCGCGCAATTCGGCGTGTCCGAGGACACGATCCGGCGCGACCTGCGCGAACTGGCGGCCGAGGGCCTGCTACAGCGCGTGCATGGCGGCGCGCTGCCGGCGTCGCCGGCGGTCGCGCCGTTCGCGCAGCGCGAACTGCTCGAAACCGCGGAGAAACGGCGCATCGCGCGCCGGGCCGCGCAGATGATCGCGCCCGGACAGGTCGCGATCGTCGACGGCGGCACGACGTCGGCACTGCTCGTCAGCGAGTTGCCGCCCGACCTGCGCGCGACGATCGTCACGCACAGCCCGAGCGTCGCCGTCGCACTGGCCGCGCATCCGTCGATCGACGTGATCCTGATCGGCGGACGGCTGTACAAGCATTCGATCGTCGCCGTGGGCGCCGCGGCGATCGAAGGCATTTCGCGCATCCACGCGGACCTGTATTTCATGGGCGTGACCGGCGTTCATCCAGTCGCGGGGCTGAGCACCGGCGACTTCGAGGAAGCGGCGATCAAGCGCGCACTGGCGGGGCGCGCCGGCGAGACGATCGTGCTGGCTTCGCAATCCAAACTGCGAGCGGCGTCGCAGTTCGCGATCGGCGAGCTCACGCTCGCACAAGCGATCGTGGTCGAACGGGAAACCGATGCAGCGCTGACCGAGCCGATCGAGGCCGCGGGCGTGACGGTCGTGCGCGCGTAGCCGAGCGGCGGCTTCGACGTCTGCACGCCGGTGGCGCGGCACCGACATCGTCGTCGGCGCGATGTCAGCGTGCCGACAGGTGCCGCTTGCTACCATGGGCAACTGCCCACCCGCCGCGCCCCGTCCGCCCGATGTCTTCACCCTCCAACCCGATCGCACCCGCGCCACCCGACGGCCCGGCCCCGCCGCCCGGCGTCCTCGCACTCTTCATCGCGTTCGCGCAGATCGGCCTGACCAGCTTCGGCGGCGGGCTGAGCGGGCGCATGATGCGCGACTTCGTGCACGAGCGGCGCTGGCTCGACGAGGGAGCGTTCCTCAACGGCCTTGCGCTGTCGCAGGCGCTGCCGGGCGTCAACGTGAAGAACCTCGCGATCTGGATCGGCTACCGGCTGGCCGGATGGCGCGGCGCGGTGGCCGGCTTCACCGGCATCATCGCGCCGCCGGCCGTGCTGATCGTGCTGTTCGGCGTCGCGTTCTCGACGCTGACGCGCTTTACGCTCACGCACGTCGCGCTCGCGGGCGCGGCCGCCGCGGCGATCGGGCTGTCGATCTCGATGGCGATCACCGCAGTGCGCCGGCTGCCGCGCCGCGCGCTGCCGTTCGCGGTGGCGGCGCTCACGTTCGTGTCGGTGGCGGTGCTGCACTGGCCGCTCGTATGGACCGTACTTGTCGCCGGCGCGCTGAGCGTCGCGCTCGAATACCGGCGCGCGGCCGCATCCGGCGTCGGGAGCGACGAACGATGACTGCCTCGTCACGCTACGCCGCCCTGTTCGGCGTATTCGCACCGCTGTCGATCGCGACGATCGGCGGTGGTCAGGCGATCATCGCGGACATCCAGCGGCAGGTCGTCGACGTGCATCACTGGATGACGGCCTCGCAGTTCGTGAACGACTTCGCGATCGCGCGAATGGCGCCGGGCCCCGGCTCGCTGCTCGCGACGCTGATCGGCTGGCAGGTGGCGGGCTTCTGGGGCGCGGTCATCGCGACGCTCGCGCTGTTCGGGCCGACCGCGTTCCTGATCTACGGCGTAGCGCATCTGTGGCGGCGCCACCAGGGCGCACGCTGGCAGGTCGCGCTCGAGGCAGGCCTGCGCCCGGTCGCGGCCGGCATGATTCTCGCGTCGGTCTGGGTGCTGCTGCAGGCGCTCGACGGCGGCTGGCCCGCGCGGGCGATCGCGGTCGTATCGACGATATGCGTGATGGTCACGCGCATTCACGCACTGCTGCTGATCGTCGTCGGCGCGTTGCTGCTGGTCGGCGCGCACGCGATCGGGTGACGGCGGCTCGCCTATGGCGTCCGGGCATGCCGCGCATGGTTCGACCACGCGCTCACGTAGTGTGTGCTCGAGCGGTACGTCGCCGCGATGATGCTCGGGTGCGCGGTCCGCTTCGCGATCGATGCGCGCTGAGACCGGCCGCGCAGTTCACAAGCCGGCTACCGCGCGAAACGCGCGGTACGCATCGGCATGAAGCTCGAAGCCGATGCCCGGCGCCTGTGGCACGGCCGCGTAGCCGGCGTCGACCGATTCGCCGTCCGCCAGCCCGTTGAACGGGCGGAACGCGAACGGGCTCACTTCGGCGCCGCCGAGCCCGAGCGCCGACACGACGTGCAACGAGAACAGATGACCACCGTGCGGCCAGAACGCATCGCGCCGCCAGCCGTTCGACACGAAATGGTCGACGATCTGCAGATAGCCCGGCAGGCCATAGCAATGCACCGGATCGAACACAAGGACGTCGCGGTCCGGGCGCAGGCCGCCGTAGCGTTCGATCAGCTTCGCTTCCGCGAGCGAGAACAACGCCTCACCGGCCGCGACCGGCGGCGCGTATTGCGCGGTCAGGTCCGCATGAAGCGGCAGGTCGAGCGGATCGCAAAGGTCCTCGAACCACCAGAGTTCGAACGGTGCCAACATCGCGACGGCTGCGCGGCCGCTCGTCGCGTCGTACGTGTTCATCGCATCGACCGCGAGATGCGAACTGTCGGCCAGACGCGCCGCGGCCGCTTCGATGCGTCTTTTGTCGTGATCGACATCCGCGCCGCCGATCTTGATCTTCGCGTGCGTGTAGCCGAGATCGGCGATGCGGCGCATCTCGTCCGACAGGTGCGCGAGATCGTCGTGCGGATAGCGGTAACCACCGCCCGCGTAGACACGCACGCGAGGTGCCGCATTGCGCGCGAGCCCGTCGGCGATGAAGCGATGGAGGGGCAGGCCTGCGATCTTCGCAGCAGCATCCCAGATCGCCATGTCGAGCACGCCGACCGCGACACAGCGTTCGCCGTGCCCGCCGGGCTTCTCGCCTGCCATCATCGCGCGCCATGCGCGAAACGGATCGAGGTTCGTGCCGGCGTCGTCGGCGATGGCGTCCGCGGCGGCCAGCAGACGCGGCGCGAACCGTTCGCGAATCAGCCCGCCCTGTGCATGACGCCCGACCGAAGCGTAGCCGTAACCCGTGATCGGCCGGCCATCGCGCACGACATCGGTAACGATCGCGACGACGCTCGTCGTCAAGCCGCCCGACGGTAGCGCCGGATCTGCATGGCGGGAAACGGGGATCGCTTGCTCGCGGATGTCGATGATGCGCATGGTCGGGGTTCCGGGAAAACGTTCGGCGTTCGCGCGCCATGCGCGCATTCCGGGACGGCGCGACTGGCGGATCGCTGCATCATAGGCGCTCGCGCGATGTCGTGCAGACGCGCGACCGTCGCGATGCGGCGAAGGGATCCGACTCGCTCGACATCATCCGAATCGCGCCGTGCCGCGTCGACGTGCGGACGAATGCTGCGTCACGTGCGAGGCGCGTCGCGGGCCTCGACGCCGGTCATCGCCCCCCACTGGCGCGGCCGCGAATTAGATGGACATCCGACACGAAGCGCGTATGATGAATTTTGTCCGAGCCTGCGTCACTGCACTCGCCGCTCGCCCCGCCGTCTACCCTCTCGCTGCGTCGCGCCGTTACCGTCCGTTACCCGCGCGCATTGCTGTCCTTTTCACCCCACCCGTCACACCGCGCCGCGGTGATACCGGTCGGTTGCGTTCGTCCACGCGATTTGTCGCGCCCGAACCCAGGAGTTCATCATGAGCATGCATCTCTATCGTGGCTTCGAAATCTATCCGCTGATCTACCCGCACATTCCGTCGCTGAACGGTAATACGCACAACTACGACGCCGGCTTCGACGCGGCCGTGAAGATCTGCCTGCGCGGCACCACCGACACGCTGACCCGCAGCGAAACATTCCGGCTGCTCGACAACGCACCGTTCGAATCGGCGGGCGAAGCGCGCCGCGCGTCCGTTCGCTACGCGGAGCAGATCATCGACGGCAATCGCGGCAAGCAGCCGCTCTTCGCAGATTCCCATTGACGCTTCCTGTCGCGGCTGCGCGGCCGCATCCTGATTTGGATGACGAAATGATTATCGATGAACTCCTGCGCCTGATCGAACGGCGAGAGATTTCCAGTACCGACGCAGTCCCGCACGACGGCCTCGCCGGTTCTGCGTTGCGTCACCAACCCGAGTTGCAGATGTTCGCAGCAGTGCGCGCATTGACGATCAACGCCGGATATTCGGAATTCGAATCCGACGAGATCGCAAGTGCCGTCATGACCCGGCTCGGCTAGTTTTCCGCCACGCGTGTCTTGAAACAGCACCTGCAGACGACGATCATCCGCAAGCCCGACGAACCTGTCGATGTCGCGCTCCGGCGCTTCCGGTGAAACATCGAGGCGACGGGCCTGATCCGCGAGTTGCGTGGTCGCACCGGCTATGAAAAGCCAACTACCGAGCGCAAGCGCAAGAATGCCAGCGCCGTCGCGAGACAGTGCCTGCTCGCGAAACGCATGCTGCCGCCTCGCAAGCTCTATTAGGAGAACGCCGTGTACCAGCCGACCGTCGAGGACCCTCCATTCTTCCCGTTGACGAAATGCGAGGTCGATTTCGATCGACAGAAGGATGCGATCACGCTTCTGCCCAGCTTTTACGCGTTCGGCTGTGAGTACACCAGTCGCGGCCTCCTGATCGGCCGAGACGATGCGTTCAGATTGATTGCCGCGATCGAAAAGGCCCTGAGCATCGAGCAGTGAACGTCGCCCCGACGTTGTCGAATCGCGTCGTGCCAAGCGGCGCGGACATCGCGACGCATGCGAGCGCTCTGACCGACTCCGGACTGGCCGCGCCTCTTTGTTGCCCATGCGTCGCACCTCGGGCGCGCGATTCGGCGGGCGTACGGGATGGCGCCGAGCGCCTATCGTGAGCGGCAGACACCCGGCGCGATCGGTGAGATCGACGGGATAGCGGAACCGGCCGAGCGTGCGGCCACGCTCGGCGAGTAGTTTCCGAACCGGAACGAGTTTGTTGAGCCGGAATCCCCTGCTTGCGATCCCGACTGAAACCGTTGCTCGTCGGCACGGGTACGGATGCGTTTCAGCGCATCGATTCAACCGGCGCTGGTACGCGAGTCGAATCGACAGGCCCGCTCAGGCAAACACGAAGTACTTGCGCACCGTCTCCACCACTTCCCACGTCCCTTTCATGCCGGGTTCGATCACGAACACGTCGCCGGCCTTCAGGTGCACCGGCTCCTCGCCTTCCGGCGTGATGATGCAGTAGCCGTCGAGGAAGTGGCAGTACTCCCATTTCTCGTAGTTCACTTCGAACTTGCCCGGCGTGCAGATCCAGGTGCCCATGATCTTGCTGCCATCCTTCGAGAGGTAGGCGTTGAGGTTCACGGTGTGCGGATCGCCGCCGATGCGCTTCCACTTGGTCGCGTCAACGACCGGGGTCGGGCAGGTTTTGCGCAGAACGGTGATGAAATCGGACATGTCGGCTCCAGACTAACGATCGGGTAGAAGGTCTGTCACGTTAGTTCGAAAGCTTCACCGGGGCTTGTATGCGTCCGACACCGACTCGTCTATTTTCGACACGGACTTGCGTGCTGGCGCGCCGCCTGCATGTTCCGGTCGGCCTTGCGATGACCGACCGCTTCCGGCCGATCCTTGACGCCCGTTCCCGGCGATCCGTCGCCCAACCACCGAGCCCATGCGTGCTTCGAGGCAGGCGGCCAAAAACGCCTTGCTTGCAACATCTGCGCCAAACCCTGTAGAATTACGCGTTCTGCGGGCGTCGTATAATGGCCATTACCTCAGCTTCCCAAGCTGATGACGTGGGTTCGATTCCCATCGCCCGCTCCACCTTCGGCTGCTCGGCAGCCTGCGCAAGAGCCGCCTCGTCGAAGGCGGCTTTTTTGTACCGTCTGCCGGTTCATCTGGTAGCACCGCTGCGCATGACGGGCCCGCGCCCGAACCAAGCCTTTCTCTGTCACCGATGATGCACGACGATCCGAACGAAGCCGGCCTGCCGCCGGACGACGCCGCCCTTCCCGACGAAGCCGCCGACGGCGCCGACGAAGTCAACCCGCTGCACCGCCGCCGCATCCGCAGCTTCGTGACGCGCGCCGGCCGCGTGTCGACCGGCCAGCGCCGCGCGCTCGACGATCTCGGCCCGCGCTTCGTCGTCCCGTACGCGGCGGAAATCCCGGACTGGGACGCCGTGTTCGGCCGCCGCGCGCCGCGCATCCTGGAGATCGGCTTCGGGATGGGCGCATCGACCGCGGAAATCGCCGCGCATCGCCCGGGCGACGACTTCCTCGGCGTCGAAGTGCACGAACCGGGTGTCGGCGCGCTGCTGAAACTGATCGGCGAGCAGGACCTGCCGAACATCCGCATCATCCAGCACGACGCGGTCGAGGTGCTCGAGCACATGCTCGCGCCGGAAAGCCTCGACGGCGTGCACATCTTCTTCCCCGATCCGTGGCACAAGGCGCGCCATCACAAGCGCCGACTGATCCAGCCGCCGCTCGTCGCACACCTCGCATCGCGCCTGAAGCCCGGCGCGTACCTGCATTGCGCGACCGACTGGCAAAACTACGCGGAACAGATGCTGGAAGTGCTCGGCGCCGAACCGACGCTCGAAAACACGGCGGCCGACTACGCGCCGCGCCCCGATTACCGCCCCGTCACGAAGTTCGAACGGCGCGGGCTGCGGCTCGGCCACGGCGTGTGGGACCTGGTGTTCCGCAAACGCGCCGGCTGAACACAACGCGCAGCGCACGCAACGCACGCTGCGCGTCGCGCAATGACAAACGGCCCGACCGGCATCTGCTGCCGATCGGGCCGTTTTCTATTGGATGCGCCCTCGCCCCCGCACCGGCATCACGCCCAGTTCAGCCACCCGCTATACCCCACCAGCAGCACGAACAGGCCGAACGCGATCCGGTACCACGCGAACACGGTGAAGTCGTGCGTCGCGACGAAACGCAGCAGCCAGCGCACGCACGCGAACGCGCTGACGAACGCGGCAACGAGCCCGAGCGCGAACAGGCCAAGCGAATCGACCGTGAACGCCTGCCAGTCCTTGACGGTTTCATAGAGCGTCGCGCCGAAGATGATCGGAATCGCGAGGAAGAACGAGAATTCGGTCGCGACGCGCCGGTCGAGGCCGAAGAGCATCCCGCCGATAATCGTCGAGCCCGAGCGCGACATGCCCGGCACCAGCGCGAAACATTGCGCGATGCCGACCTTCAGCGCGTCGAGCGGCGTGAGCGCATCGACCGACTGCACGCGCGGCGGCTCGCTGCGTTCGCGCTGCCGCGCCTCGGCCCACAGGATGATCGCGCCGCCGACGACGAGTGCGAACGCGACCGGCACCGGCGAGAACAGCACGGCCTTGATCTTCTTCTCGAACAGCAGGCCGAGCGCGATCGCCGGAATGGTCGCGATCACGACGTTCAGCGTGAAGCGCTGCGCGTCGGGCCGGCTCGGCAGCCCGGACACGATGGAGACGATCCGCTGCCGGTATTCCCAGCAGACCGCAAGGATCGCGCCGAACTGAATCACGACGTCGAAGGTCTTCGCGTGCGCATCGTTGAAATTCAGGAAACTGCCCGCGACGATCAGGTGGCCGGTGCTCGACACCGGGAGGAATTCCGTCAGTCCCTCGACGACGCCGAGGATCAATGCCTTGCCGATCAGGATCCAGTCCATCCGTGGCCCAACTCCGAAGTAGTCGAAAGAAAGGGCCGCATCGCCGTCGCGGCCCGCCCGGCCGCGCGCGGTGCGCCGTCACTTTTCGACGATCGCCACGCGTATGCCGTTTGTAAGAATCGTAATTGTACCGGGTTCGTAGTTCACGCCGGCAAATTGCAGTTGTTCGGGCTTGAACGTGTAGATCGGATAGTTGGTCAGCATCTGCGTCGCGAGCAGGCCGGCGGCCGCGCCGACCTGTTGCGCGTACATCTGCGCGTTGCCGTCGAGCACGAGGCTGTCGACGGCCGGCGCCTTCAGCACGACCGAGCGGCTCGGCGCGTCGTAAGCCAGCTGGCCCGACACGGTAAACTTGCCGCTCACCGGTTCGCTCAGGAACGGACTCGCGAAATGCGCGTCCAGTTGCACGGCGACGCGGTTCTGGTCGGGCAGCAGGTTGACGGCCGGATTGGCGAGCGACACGTCGACGACCTGCGCGACCGTCTTCTGGTACGGAAACTTGCGCGCGACGGCTTTCTGCACATCGCCACGCGAGAACGTGTAGTGATCGGGGATGAACGGGAAAGTCGACGCGCAGGCGGCGAGCGATACCGACACGCCGATGGCGCCGGCGCAGGCGGCGAGGAAGCGGCGCCGGCCGGGCGTGCAAGATGCGGTCATGCTGAACAATCTCCTGTATCGGGCGAAGCGTCCGTCGGGTTACCGGCTCGGCCGCAAGCAGGGCCGTGGACCGAAGTTAGTGCTTCGGCGGATGTCGCCGGTTCCATGCGCGTGCCTGTGACGGGCAGCGCGGGCAATGCGTCAGCGGGCCGCGCCGGCGCCGGGCGCCGGCTGCGTCGCGACCTCGAGGCGCGTCAGCCACGCGAGCGCGTCGTCGCGCGACGCACCGCACATCTCGGCGGACGGCTGCAGTCCGGAACAGCACGCGGGACGCTCGGGCCGGCCGAAGATCCGGCAGCGCAGGTCGTCGCCGAGCTGCACGCAGCGCACGCCGGCCGGCTTGCCGTCGGGCATCCCCGGAATCGGCGAGGAAATCGACGGCGCGATGCAGCATGCGCCGCACCCCTCGCGGCACGCATGCGGCGGCGGGACATCGGCGGGCGCCGGACGGACAGGCATTTCGACGGACACTCGGCTCTCTCACGAACAACAAAAAAACGGTGCGGCAACCGGACGCAGCGTGCGGCAGCCCACTGCGCATTGTGCCACCGCCGGCTGCGACGTTATTACACAATGCAGCCGAAACGCGCGTTTATATACTCGAAAGCATCTAAAAAGCGCGAGACCCTCATGAGTTCCGGTTCTGCCGACACAATGTTCCGTCCCGATTTGCTCGCGAAGTACGGCGCGAACGGGCCGCGCTATACGTCCTACCCCACCGCGCTGCAATTCCGCGACGATTTCGACCCGGCCGACTACGTGCGCGCCGCGGGCGATCCTGGCGCGTCGTCGAGCGACCTGTCGCTGTACTTCCACATCCCGTTCTGCAACACCGCCTGCTTCTACTGCGGCTGCAACAAGATCGCGACCAACAACCGCCGCCGCGCGCGCCCGTATCTCGAGCAACTGAAGCGCGAGCTGGCGCTGCAGGCCGCGCTGTTCGATCCCGCGCGCCCGGTCACGCAGCTGCACTGGGGCGGCGGCACGCCGACCTTCCTGTCCGACGACGAAACGGCCGAGCTGATGGTGGCCACCCGCGAACACTTCGCGCTCGCGCCAGACGCCGACGCGGAGTTCTCGATCGAGATCGACCCGCGCACGGTCACGCCCGCGACGCTCGTCCACCTGCGCAACATCGGCTTCAACCGGCTGAGCCTGGGCGTGCAGGATTTCGATCCGATCGTGCAGCAGGCGATCAACCGGATCCAGCCGCTCGCGATGACGGCCGACCTGCTGTCGGCAGCACGCACCACGGGCTTTCATTCGGTCAGCGTCGACGTGATCTACGGGCTGCCGCACCAGACGGTCGCCGTATTCGCGCGCACGCTCGAGACAATCATCGAACTCGCGCCCGACCGCCTCTCGGTATTCGGCTACGCGCACATGCCGCACCTGTTCAAGATGCAGCGGCAGATCGACGACGCGACGCTGCCGCCGCCCGCAACGCGCGTCGCGCTGCTCGGCCTCGCGATCGACATGCTGACTCAGGCCGGCTACGTGTACATCGGGATGGATCACTTCGCGCGGCCGAGCGACGAACTCGTGCGAGCGCAGCGCAACGGCACGCTGCAGCGCAATTTCCAGGGCTACAGCACGCGCGCGGATACGGACCTGGTCGGCTTCGGCGTGTCGTCGATCGGGAAGGTCGGCGACGTCTACGCGCAGAACGCGAAGGATCTGCCGGCCTATGGCGCCGCGCTCGACGCGGGCCGGCTGCCGATCACGCGCGGCGTGCGGCTCACGCCCGACGACCGGCTGCGCCGGGACGTGATCACCCAGCTGATGTGCAACCTCGAACTGCCGTTCTCGCATATCGAGGCCGCGCACGGGATCCGCTTCGCCGATCACTTCGCGCGCGAGCTCGACGCACTGCGCACGTTCGAGCAGGACGGGTTGCTGACCATCGCCGGCGACCGCCTGACGATCCACCCGGCCGGCCGGATGGTCGTGCGCAACATCGCGATGGCGTTCGACGCCTACCTCGGCCAGACGCCGCGGCAACGCTACTCGCGCACCGTCTGACGCCGCACGGCCGCATGCGGGCGGCCGGTTTGATAAAGTACGGGGCTCAACGCCCCTGCAAGAATCCGCACGATGCGCACCACCAAAGCAACCAACGCGGTCGAACGCCTGAAGACCCGTTCCGGCAACCCGCAGTTCGCGGCCGTCGCGATGGCGGGCGGCCTGTTCTATCTGGTCGACCGCTCCGGCGGCACCGCCGAGAAGCGCAGCGAGCCGCTGCCGCTCGACGAATTCGTCAGGTTCGTCGATGAATTCGGCCCCAAAAAGCCGCGCAAGGCGAGCAAGCTCGACCTCGCATTCGAGGCGCAGATCAAGAAGAGCAAGGGTTAAAGGTCTGTTGCAGGCCGTCTGAAGGCTTCGCGGCCGCCCCGTTTGGTACAATCACGAAGTTTCTCTATCCCCGCTGATGGCCGACCTGGCTGCGTGACCACACCATGAATATCGAAAACGCGCGTTTCAACATGATCGAACAACAGATCCGGCCGTGGGATGTGCTGGATCTGGACGTCCTGGGCCTGCTGTCGATCGTCAAGCGTGAAAACTACGTGTTGCCCGAACACCGCGATCTCGCGTTCGCCGACCTCGAGCTGCCGCTGCCCGGCGGCACCAGCAAGATGCTGTTCCCGCGCGTCGAAGCGCGCGTGCTGCAGGAACTGGCGGTCAAGAAGCACGAGAACGTGCTCGTGATCGGCGCGGGTTCGGGCTACCTGGCCGCACTGTTCGCGCATCGCGCACAGCACGTGACGGCTGTCGATATCGATCCGACCATCGCAAAGTTCGCGGCGGACAACCTGCGCAACGACGGCGTGACGAACGCGGAAGTCGTGCTCGGCGACGGCTCGCTCGGTTGGCCCGACAAGGCGCCGTATGACGTGATCTGCGTCGCGGGCGGCCTGCCGGTCGTGCCGCAGCAGATGCTCGAACAGCTGAAGATCGGCGGCCGCCTGTCGGCGTTCGTCGGCGGCCGTCCGGTGATGAAGGCGCAGATCATCACGCGCATCGACGACAAGCAGTACCGCGTCGCCGACGTGTTCGAAACCTACGTCAATCACCTCGTCAACGCGATGGAGCCGTCGCGCTTCAAGTTCTGAGCGGCGGAGCTTCCATGCAGATCCTGACACCCGCGATGCTCGCGGAATGGCTTCGCGATCCGGCGCGTCCCGCGCCGGTCGTGCTCGACGTGCGCGAGCCGTGGGAAATCTCGACCGCGCAGATCGCCGGCAGCGTGTCGATCCCGATGCAACAGATCCCCGCGCGCAGCGAGGAGCTCGACGACGAAGCGGAAATCGTCTGCGTGTGCCATCACGGGATGCGCAGCGCCCAGGTCGCGATGTTCCTCGAATCGCGCGGCTTCACGAAGCTGTACAACCTGCAGGGCGGGATCGACGCGTGGTCGCGTGACGTCGATCCGTCCGTGCCGCGTTACTGAGTCACTGACCTTCCCGGCGGCGCATCGCGCGCCGCCACGGCGACCGGCACGTTGCAGCCGATCGCTCCGATCCGCCGAACGGGCGCGCATGGCGCGCCCGTTTGCATTTCCGCTTCTCTGTTCCCCCTCCCCCGATCGCTTCGGCCCGTCGGCTAGCCGCGTGTGTTCGATGACGGACGGCGGCGAGCACCCGAGCATGGCACCCGTCGAACGGATCGCTTCGCGCTTCCCGTCGTACGCCACTTCCCCCCGTGTGGACGGCGACGCCGACACGACGCGGCTGGATGCATGCGCATCGATCACGTTCCGCACGTCCCTCAACGCGTGACGTGCGCGCTCGCACACGGGCGCACGCCGTGCACCATTTGCGCCCGCGCGACTGCACCGCAACGGATCGCGCATGCTGCAGGACGCGTCACGCGCGCCACGCCAACGCCCGACGTCACCCCGCACAGGCACGCCCCGCGTGCATCCGTGCGACTGGCACATGCCTTGCGTTAGTCAGATGCCGGCGCCGTCATGGCGCACGCCTATCAAACACGTCAAGGGGAACTCGATGAAACGTCGCAGTCTGCTGAAGTTCGGTTCGATGGCCGGTGCACTCGCGCTGGCGGGCAAGAGTCCGTTCGCGCACGCGGCCGATGCGGGCACGGGTCCGATCAAGGTCGGCATCCTGCATTCGCTGTCGGGCACGATGGCGATCTCCGAAACGTCGCTGAAGGACACGGCGCTGATGACGATCGCCGACATCAACAAGAGCGGCGGCGTGATGGGCCGCAAGATCGAGCCCGTGGTCGTCGACCCCGCATCGAACTGGCCGCTGTTCGCGGAGAAGGCGCGCCAGCTGCTCACGCAGGACAAGGTCGCATGCGTGTTCGGCTGCTGGACGTCGGTGTCGCGCAAGTCGGTGCTGCCGGTGTTCGAGGAACTGAACGGCCTGCTCTACTACCCGGTGCAATACGAAGGCGAGGAAATGTCGCGCAACGTGTTCTACACGGGCGCCGCGCCGAATCAGCAGGCGATCCCGGCCGTCGAGTACCTGATGAGCGCGGAAGGCGGCAGCGCGAAGCGCTTCTTCCTGCTCGGCACCGACTACGTGTATCCGCGCACGACCAACAAGATCCTGCGCGCGTTCCTGAAGTCGAAAGGCGTCAAGGACGCCGACATTCAGGAGGTCTACACGCCGTTCGGACACAGCGACTACCAGACGATCGTCGCGAATATCAAGAACTTCGCGCAGGGCGGCAAGACGACCGTGGTCTCGACGATCAACGGCGATTCGAACGTGCCGTTCTACAAGGAGCTCGGCAACCAGGGGATCAAGGCGACCGACGTGCCGGTGGTCGCGTTCTCGGTCGGCGAGGAAGAGCTGCGCGGGATCGACACGAAGCCGCTCGTCGGCCATCTCGCGGCCTGGAACTACTTCATGTCGGTGAAGAACCCGACGAACACGAAGTTCAAGGACCAGTTCGCCGCGTGGGTGAAGGCGAACAATCTGCCGGGCGGCGCGAAGCGCGTGACCAACGATCCGATGGAAGCGACCTACGTCGGCATCCACATGTGGAAGCAGGCGGTCGAGAAGGCGAAGAGCACCGACGTCGACAAGGTGCGCGTCGCGATGATCGGACAGACGGTTGCCGCGCCGTCGGGCTTCACGCTCTCGATGGACGGCAACCATCACCTGCACAAGCCGGTGATGATCGGCGAGATCCGCGGCGACGGGCAGTTCAACGTCGTGTGGAAGACGAAGACGGTCGTGCGCGCGCAGCCGTGGAGCCCGTTCATCGCGGGCAACCAGGGCAAGCCGGACATCGTCAGCTCGATCCCGGCGTTCCTGCGCCGGCAGCGCGCGGCGCTGGCCTGATGCGATGCGGAGCGCCGCGCACCGGCGTGGCGCTCCGTTCGCAGGCCGGCGCAGGCACGCCGCCGCGATTGCGGTAACGCGCCGCTTTCGCTCGCGCGCCGCCGCACGCATTCGCTTTCCCACGCCCGACAGGATTTTCCGATGCCTACACGCTTTCGCCGCGCCGCCGTCGCGGTCGTCGCCTGTGCCGCGCTGACGGGCGCGCTGCCGCACGCCGCGTTCGCCCTGACGGCGGCCGATACCGCCGCGCTTGCCGGCGACGACTTCGACGCGAAAACGGCCGCGATCGAACATCTCGCCGCCGATGCCGATCCGCGCGCCGTCGCGTTGCTCAATGCGCTGTCGACCGGCGACGCGCTCGCGACCGGCGACGGACACCTGCTGATCCAGACCGGCGACACCGCGCACGACGCGCTCACGCAGGCCGCGACGCCGGCCGGCGACGCGCAGCCCGTGATGCTGAACAACCTGCTGCGCACGAAGATCGCCGGTGCGCTGTCGGGTCTCGCTCTCGCATCGCCGGATGTCGCCGCGCGCCGCGACGCGATCGACGCGCTGCTGAAGTCGCCCGACCCGGCGCTCAAGCCGATGATCGAGCGCGCCCGCGCCAAGGAAACCGATCCGGCATTGAAACGCCGTCTCGACGCACTGTGGGCGATCGCCGCGCTGCACGACGCCGATCCGGCGAAGCGTCTCGAAGCCGTGCAGGTGGTGGCCGCGCGCCACGATCTCGACATGATCGAGCAATTGCGCCCGCTCGTCGCGCAGAACGCCGACGGCAGCCATGCGGAGCCCGACGCGCGCGTGCGCGAAGCCGCGCAGCAAGGACTCGATGCATTGCACACGCTGCAGCGCCGCGGCGAGATCGTGGGCACCGTGTTCGCGGGCCTGTCGCTCGGCAGCGTGCTGCTGCTCGCGGCGCTCGGCCTCGCGATCACGTACGGGCTGATCGGCGTGATCAACATGGCGCACGGCGAATTCCTGATGATCGGTGCGTACGCAACCTATGTCGTGCAGACGCTGATCCAGCGTTATGCGCCGGCGGCGTTCGACTGGTATCCGCTCGTCGCGGTGCCCGTGTCGTTCGCGGCGGCGGCGCTGGTGGGCATCGTGCTCGAGCGGCTCGTGCTGCGGCACCTGTATGGCCGCCCGCTCGAGACGCTGCTCGCGACGTTCGGCGTGAGCCTGATCCTGATCCAGGCCACGCGCATGCTGTTCGGCGCGCAGAACGTGCAGGTCGTGAACCCGTCGTGGATGAGCGGCGGCGTGACCGTGATGCAGAACCTGATCCTGCCGTACAACCGGCTCGCGATCCTCGCGTTCGCGCTCGCGGTCGTGTGCGTCGCCTGGGGCGTGCTGACGAAGACACGGCTCGGCCTGTTCGTGCGCGCGGTCACGCAGAACCGCCGGATGGCCGCGTGCGTCGGCGTGAAGACCGCGCGCGTCGACGCGTATGCGTTCGCGTTCGGCGCGGGCATCGCGGGCCTCGGCGGGTGCGCGCTGTCGCAGATCGGCAACGTGGGCCCGGACCTCGGGCAAAACTACATCATCGATTCGTTCATGGCGGTCGTGCTCGGCGGCGTCGGCCAGATCGCCGGCACCGTGCTCGGCGGCTTCGGGCTCGGCCTCGTCAGCAAGGCAATCGAGCCGTTCTGGGGCGCGGTGCTCGCGAAGATCGCGGTGCTCGTGATGATCGTGCTGTTCATCCAGAAACGTCCGCAGGGCATGTTCGCCCCGAAGGGACGCAGCGCGGAGGCCTGACATGACTTCAATCACCGATTCGTTGTCGAATCCGATCCCCGACGCGCCGAAGCCCGCCGCAGCCGCGCGTGCCGAGGACGGTTTCGCGCTCGGCCTGCCGCCCCGCCCCGCGCTGCTGTCGCGCCGCGCTTGGCTTGCGCTCGTCGCGCTGTGCGTCGCGATCGGCATCGGCGTGCCGCTCGCCGCACTGGTCGCGCCCGAGTCGAGCGCGTTCCACCTGTCCGCGTATGCGATGACGCTCGCCGGCAAGCTGATGTGCTACGCGATCGCCGCGCTCGCGCTCGATCTCGTGTGGGGCTACTGCGGAATCCTGAGCCTCGGCCATGGCCTCTTCTTCGCGCTCGGCGGTTATGCGATCGGCATGTACCTGATGCGCGAGATCGGCCGCGACGGCAAATACGGCAGCGACCTGCCCGACTTCATGGTGTTCCTCGACTGGCATCAGCTGCCCTGGTACTGGAGCGGCACGCAGCATCTCGCCTGGGCGCTCGCGCTGGTCGTGCTCGTGCCGGCCGTGCTCGCATGGGTGTTCGGCTTCTTCACGTTCCGCTCGCGCGTGAAGGGCGTGTACCTGTCGATCATCACGCAAGCGCTGACGTTCGCCGCGATGCTGCTGTTCTTTCGCAACGAGACGGGCTTCGGCGGCAACAACGGCTTCACCGACTTCAAGCGCATCGCAGGCTTCTCCGTCACGTCGCCCGGCACGCGCACGGTGCTGTTGCTGCTGACCTTCGCGACGCTCGTGCTCGCGTTCATCGCCGCGCGCGCGATCGTCACCAGCAAGCTCGGGCGCGTGGTCACCGCGGTGCGCGACGGCGAGACGCGGCTGATGTTCCTCGGTTACAGCCCGCTCGCGTACAAACTGTTCGTATGGACGCTGTCGGCCGTGCTGTGCGGCATCGCGGGCGCGTTGTACGTGCCGCAGGTCGGCATCATCAACCCCGGCGAGATGTCGCCCGGCAACTCGATCGAAATGGCGATCTGGGTCGCCGTGGGCGGGCGCGGCACGCTGATCGGTCCGATCGTCGGCGCATTCGCGGTGAACGGCGCGAAGAGCCTCTTCACCGCGTACTTCGCCGAATACTGGCTGTTCTTTCTCGGGCTGATCTTCGTGCTCGTGCCGCTCTTGCTGCCGCGCGGCATCATGGGCCTCGTGGACACGCTGCTCGCAAAGGGGAAACGCGCATGAACGGCACGGCCCTCTACCAGTTCACGCCACCGGCCGAGGACGAGCTGCTGGCCGTCAGCGGCACCGCATCGATGGGCCGCGTGGTGCCGCCCGGCATCGACACGTCGCACGGCACGATCCTCTACCTCGAGGACATCGAGGTGAGCTTCGACGGCTTTCGCGCGCTGAACAAGCTGTCGCTGTCGATCGACGCGGGCGAACTGCGCTGCGTGATCGGCCCGAACGGCGCGGGCAAGACGACGATGATGGACGTGATCACCGGCAAGACGCGACCCGACGCGGGCAAGGTTTTTCTCGGCCAGACCATCGACCTCGCGAGGATGAACGAACCCGAGATCGCACGTGCGGGGATCGGCCGCAAGTTCCAGAAGCCAACCGTGTTCGAACAGCATCCGGTGTGGGAAAACCTTGAACTGGCGATGCAGACGGACAAAGGCTGGCTCGCGTCGCTGCGCGCGCGGCTCGATCGCGCCGCACAGGCGAAGATCGAGGAGACGCTCGCGCTGATCGGCCTCGAAAGCGACGCGTATCGCGCGGCCGGCGAGCTGTCGCACGGGCAGAAGCAGCGGCTCGAGATCGGCATGCTGCTGATGCAGCGCCCGGCTCTGTTGCTGCTCGACGAGCCGGCCGCCGGGATGACCGACCACGAGACGATGGAACTCGCGAAGCTGCTGAACACGCTGCGCGGCACCTGCTCGATGATGGTCGTCGAGCACGACATGGAATTCGTCGCGGCGCTCGCGGGCGATACGGGCCGCGTGACGGTGATGGCCGAAGGCGCGGTGCTCGCGCAAGGCACGCTCGACCAGGTCAAGCGCGACGACGCGGTGATCGAGTCCTACCTCGGACGGTAATCCAATGCTGAAGATCGATGCACTGAACCAGTACTACGGCGGCAGCCATATCCTGCGCAACGTGACGATGGCCGCCGACGACGGCAAGCTCACCGTGCTGCTCGGCCGCAACGGCGTCGGCAAGAGCACGCTGCTGCGCTGCCTGATGGGGGTCGTCGCCGCGAAAAGCGGCAGCGTGTCGTGGCGCGGCACGGCGCTCGGCGCGCTGCCGCCATATGCGCGCGTCGCGGCCGGCCTCGCATACGTGCCGCAGGGTCGCGACATCTTTCCGCGGCTGACCGTCGAGGAAAACCTGCTCGTCGGCGCGGCGAGCCGCAAGGCGCCGTCAAAGGTGCCGGACCGCATCTACGACCTGTTCCCGGTGCTCAAGGACATGCGCGCGCGGCGCGGCGGCGACCTGTCGGGCGGCCAGCAGCAGCAGCTCGCGATCGGCCGTGCGCTGATGAGCGAGCCGCAGCTGTTGATCCTCGACGAGCCGACCGAGGGCATCCAGCCGTCGATCATCCAGGACATCGGCCGCACGCTGCGCCAGCTCGTCGACGAATCGAGAATGACCGTGCTGCTCGTCGAGCAGTATTACGACTTCGCGCGCTCGATCGCGGACCATTACTGGGTGATGAGCCGCGGCGAGGTCATCTCGGGCGGCGATGCGCGCGACATGGAAACGAACGGTGTGCGCGAACTGATCGCGGTGTGAGCAGCGGCACGGCGGCGGGTACGGCCGGCCGGTTCGCGGTGCGGCCGCACGCGCCGCGCTTCCAACGAACGCGGCATCTGCATTATTGTTCCGGTAGCATCCACGTTCCTCGCGCCCGTTTCCGTCGTTTCCCGCTTGCCGCCGATGTCCGCCTCCGACTCCCACGCCCCGCTGTCCCGCCCCGCCGTCGCCAAGTCGTGGCGCGGCCGTCTCGAACTCGGCTTCGAACGGCACGGCGCGCGCACGACGCTCGTCCACCGGCTGCACGACGGCCCGTTGCGCGTCCAGCGGCCGCTGTATCCGGAAGGCGACGCGATCTGTCACGCGGTCATCGTTCACCCGCCGGGCGGCGTCGCGGGCGGCGACCGGCTCGACATCGACATCACGCTCGGCGACGGCACGCACGCGGTGCTGACGACACCCGGCGCGACCAAGTGGTACAAGTCGAACGGGCTCGACGCGACGCAGCGCATCGGCATCACGGTCGGCGAGCACGCGAAGCTCGACTGGCTGCCGCAGAACAACCTGTTCTTCGACGCGGCCCACGCCGCGCTCGACTTCACGGTAACGCTCGGCGCCGGCGCGAGCGCGATCGGCTGGGACGCGACGCAGCTCGGCCGGCAGGCGGCCGGCGAAACGTGGTCGGCGGGCCGCATCGCATCGGGTTCGGCACTCGTCGATGCCGATGGGCGGCCGCTATGGACCGAGCGCGCGCGGCTCGACGCGCACGATCCGCTGCGCGGCGCACTGCAGGGTCTCGCCGGCTTTCCCGTATACGGCACGCTCTGGGCGGCTGGCGCCGCGTGCGATGCCGCGCTCGCCGAAGCGCTCGCCGTGCGGATGCCGTTCGACGACACCCTGCGCGCGGGCGCGACCTGCGTGACGCCGGGCGTCGTGCTGGTGCGCGCGGTATCGACGTCGATGGAAGCACTGCAGCGTCACTTCGCCGACTGCTGGCTTTACCTGCGGCCGCTCGTGCACGGCGTCGACGCACGGCCGCTGCGCCTCTGGCAGACCTGAGCGCTCGGCCCGGCACGCACCGTTTCGGCGCAATCACACCGTCCACCCTGCCCACGATTCATGCATCGCGCACCACGATTGCGCATCGAGACGCGTTCCATCGGCATGGCACGCGCCTTGCTGCTTACATAACGGCTACACGACGCACGAAAAACGGCGCGGTGCTACGATGACCCGCGCCCCAGCCGCAACCCCGCGCACCGATAAAAATTACGTTTTCCTGAACGACTGCCTTCATGAAACTGACTCCCCGAGAAAAGGACAAGCTGCTGATCTTCACGGCGGCGCTGCTGGCCGAGCGCCGTCGCGCGCGCGGGCTGAAGCTCAACTACCCGGAAGCGGTCGCGTTCATCACCGCCGCGTTGATGGAAGCCGCGCGCGACGGCAAGACCGTCGCCGAGGTGATGCACTACGGCACGACGCTGCTCACGCGCGACGACGTGATGGAAGGCGTGCCGGAGATGATCCCCGACATCCAGGTCGAGGCGACCTTCCCCGACGGCACCAAGCTCGTCACCGTCCACCACCCGATTCCGTGACCGAGGTAGCACGCATGATCCCCGGCGAAATCCTCACCGACGACGGCGAGCACGAACTGAACGCAGGCCGCGCGACGCGCTCGCTCGTCGTCGCGAACACGGGCGACCGCCCGGTGCAGGTCGGCTCGCATTACCACTTCTTCGAAGTCAACGACGCGCTGTCGTTCGACCGCGCGGCCGCGCGCGGCTTCCGGCTCAACATCGCGGCCGGCACCGCGGTGCGCTTCGAGCCGGGCCAGACGCGCACCGTCGAGCTGGTCGAGCTGGCCGGCGAACGCGCCGTCTACGGTTTTCAGGGCAAGGTGATGGGGCCGCTGTAAGCCGCGCCCCGCTCTTCAGGAACAGCACATGACATTACGCTTGAGCCGCCGCGCATACGCGGAAATGTTCGGGCCGACGACGGGCGACCGCGTGCGGCTCGCCGATACCGAACTGCTGATCGAGATCGAACGCGACTTCACGACCTACGGCGAGGAAGTGAAATTCGGCGGCGGGAAGGTGATCCGCGACGGCATGGGCCAGTCGCAGCGCGTGGCCGCCGACGTGCCCGACACGATCATCACGAACGCGGTGATCCTCGATCATTGGGGCATCGTGAAGGCCGACATCGCGATCAAGCACGGCCGCATCGCGGCGATCGGCAAGGCCGGCAATCCGGACATCCAGCCGGGCGTGACGATCGCCATTGGCGCGGCGACCGAAGTGATCGCCGGCGAAGGGCTGATCGTGACGGCCGGCGGCATCGACACGCACATCCACTTCATCAGCCCGCAGCAGATCGACGAGGCACTCGCGTCGGGCGTCACGACGATGCTCGGCGGCGGCACGGGGCCGGCCACCGGCACCAACGCGACGACCTGCACGCCGGGCCCGTGGCACATGGAGCGGATGCTGCAGGCCGCCGACGGCTGGCCGATCAACCTCGGCTTTCTCGGCAAGGGCAACGCGAGCCTGCCGCAGCCGCTCGTCGAACAGATCGCGGCCGGCGCGATCGGGCTGAAGCTGCACGAGGACTGGGGCACGACGCCCGCCGCGATCGACAACTGCCTGTCGGTCGCCGACGACACCGACACGCAGGTCGCGATCCACACCGACACGCTGAACGAAGCCGGCTTCGTCGAATCGACGGTCGCCGCGTTCAAGGGCCGCACGATCCACACGTATCACACCGAAGGCGCGGGCGGCGGCCATGCGCCCGACATCCTGAAGGTGTGCGGCGAGGCGAACGTGCTGCCGTCGTCGACCAACCCGACGCGCCCGTACACGATCAACACGCTCGACGAGCATCTCGACATGCTGATGGTGTGCCATCACCTCGATCCGTCGATCGCCGAGGATCTCGCGTTCGCGGAATCGCGGATCCGCCGCGAGACGATCGCGGCCGAGGACATCCTGCACGATCTCGGCGCGCTGTCGATGCTGTCGTCCGATTCGCAGGCGATGGGCCGCGTCGGCGAAGTGATCATCCGCACCTGGCAGACCGCGCACAAGATGAAGGTGCAGCGCGGCGCGCTGCCGGAAGACAACGCACGCAACGACAACTTCCGCGCGAAGCGCTACGTCGCGAAATACACGATCAACCCGGCGATCACGCACGGGATCGCGCATGAAGTCGGTTCGATCGAACCCGGCAAGTGGGCCGACCTCGTGCTGTGGGAGCCGGCGTTCTTCGGGATCAAGCCGTCGATGATCCTGAAGGGCGGGATGATCGCGGTCGCGCAGATGGGCGACCCGAACGCGTCGATCCCGACGCCGCAGCCGGTCCACTACCGCGAGATGTTCGCCACGCGTGGCGGCGCGCTCGCGCGCACGTCGCTGACCTTCGTGTCGCAGATGGCCGCCGATGCCGGCATCGCCGAACGCTACGGACTCGCGAAGCGCGTCGTGCCGGTGCGCAACTGCCGCAACGTGACGAAGGCCGACATGATCCACAACGCGTGGCGTCCGTCGATCAGCGTCGATCCCGAAACCTACGACGTGATCGCCGACGGCCAACTGCTCACCTGCGAGCCGGCGTCGGTGCTGCCGATGGCGCAGCGCTATTTCCTGTTCTGATTTCCGGTTTTCGCTCCATGCGCACCCTCGACAAACGCATTGCCCCGAACGTGAAGCTCGCCGCGTCGCTCGTCGCGCGTGCGCCGACGCTCACGCTCGCCTATGACGCCCGCTGCAAGAGCCGCCTCGCGGCGACGCTCGACACGGGCGAGGACGTCGCGGTCCTGCTGCCGCGCGGCACCGTCCTGCGCGACGGCGACGTGCTCGTCGCCGACGACGGCGCGCTCGTGCGAATCGCCGCGGCGCCCGAGACCGTGCTGCTCGTGCGCGCGGCCGATCCGCTCACGCTGATGCGCGCTGCGTATCACCTCGGCAATCGTCACACGCCGGTCGAGATCGGCGACGGCTATCTGAAGCTCGAAGCCGATCCGGTGCTCGCCGACATGCTGCGCCGGCTCGGCGCGCAGGTCGACGAAGCGAGCGCACCGTTCCAGCCGGAAGCCGGTGCGTACGGCGGCGGCCACAAGCATGGGCACGATGCCACATTCGCTGAGGATTACGCGCTCGCGCAGCAGGTATTCGGCGAACACCACGGCCACTCGCACGATCACGATCACGATCACGATCACGATCACGATCATCAGCATGGTCCGGGCTGCGCGCACGGCCACCACGGTCATGACCACCACTGAACTCGTCGCGCTGCTGCATCTCGCGTCGCCCGCGCTGCCGATCGGTGCGTACAGCTATTCGCAGGGGCTCGAAGCCGCGCTCGACGCGAACCTGATCCGCGACGCCGACACCGCGCGCGACTGGATCGCCAGCGGGCTGACCGACGTGCTCGCGCTCGGCGAGCTGCCGTTCCTCGCGCACCAGCTCGCGCGCTGGCAGGCGCACGACGCCGACGCGCTCGCCCGCGAAAACGCATGGTTCGTGGCGAGCCGCGAATCGGCGGAATTGCGCCGCGAGACCGAGCAGATGGGCTGGTCGCTCGCGCAGCTTTGCGCGTCGCTCGAATGGGGCGATGCCGCGCGCCGCGCGACGCTCGCGTCGCTGTCGCCGATAGCACTGCCGACCGCGTTCGCCTACGCGGCCGCCGCGCACGACGCCGGTGCCGACGCGACGCTCGCCGCGTACGCATTCGGCTGGGTCGAGAACCAGACGGCGGCCGCGCTGAAAGCCGTGCCGCTCGGCCAGCTCGCGGGCCAGCGCATCATCGTCGCGCTGCGCGGCGCGATCGACGCGGCCGTACGCCGCGCGCTCGCGACGCCACCCGACGCCATCAACACGTTCGCGCCGCAGCTCGGCATCCTGTCCGCGCGGCACGAAACCCAGTACTCGCGGTTGTTCCGCTCCTGAACCCGATCCACACCATGAACGCATCCGCTCCCTCCTCTGCCCGCCGCACGAAGAAACTGCCGCCGCTGCGCGTCGGCATCGGCGGCCCCGTCGGCTCCGGCAAGACCACCCTGCTCGAAATGCTGTGCAAGGCGATGCGCGAGCGCTACGACCTCGTCGCGATCACGAACGACATCTATACGAAGGAAGACCAGCGCCTGCTGACGGTCGCGGGCGCGCTGCCCGAGGAACGCATCATGGGCGTCGAGACGGGCGGCTGCCCGCACACGGCGATCCGCGAGGATGCGTCGATCAACCTCGAGGCCGTCGACCGGATGCTGTCGCGCTTTCCGGACGCCGACATCGTGTTCATCGAGTCGGGCGGCGACAATCTCGCGGCGACGTTCAGCCCCGAGTTGTCAGACCTGACGATCTACGTGATCGACGTCGCCGGCGGCGAAAAGATTCCGCGCAAGGGCGGCCCCGGCATCACGAAATCCGACCTGCTCGTGATCAACAAGACCGATCTCGCGCCGCTCGTCGGCGCGAACCTCGACGTGATGGCCTCGGACACGAAGAAGATGCGTGGCGAGCGGCCTTACGTGATGACGAACCTGAAGGCGCTCGAAGGCCTCGCGGACGTCGTCGCGTTCATCGAGAAGAAGGGATTGTTGACGGTGTGAGCGGCGGCGCGGCGGCCCGCTGCCGCCTCGCCTGCCCGGGGCGGCCTTGCACCGCCCGCTCAGTCGCCGGATGCTTCCGACGCGTCGGTTGCGCCGGGCATCGCGCCGCTGCCGCGCTCGACCGGCGGCAGCAACGCCGAAAGCACGTCGACCGAGCGCGCGGTCGCGCCGCGATGACGCGACGCGAACGCGGCACCGGCCGCGCCCATCGCGATACGGCGCGCGTGATCGGCGAACAGCGCGTCGAGCACATGCGCGAGATCGAGCGGATCCGCGACCTGCATCGCCGCGCCGGCCGCGACCGCATCGACGGTCGCCTGCGTGAAGTTGAACACGTGCGGGCCGATCAGCACCGGCACGCCGACCGCACACGCCTCGATGAGATTCTGCCCGCCGAGCGGCAGCAGGCTGCCGCCGATGAACGCGACGTCGCTGGCCGCGTAGTACGCGCCGAGTTCACCCATCGAATCGCCGAGCAGCACCGTCACGTCGGCCGGCAGCGGTTCCGCCGCGGCGGGCCGGCCGGCCGCGAGCGCCGCCGCGTCCGCGCCCCACACCGAACGCCGCACGCACTTGAATCCGTTGCGCACGACGAGCGCTTCGACTTCGGCGAAACGCTGCGGATGACGCGGCACGAGAATCAGCAGCGCACCGGGCGTCTTCATCGCCGCGAATGCCTGCAGCACCAGCGCCTCTTCGTTCTCGCGCGTACTGGCGGCCACCCACACGGGCCGCGTGCCGATCGCGTCGCGCCATGCGTGGCCGCGCGCCGCCAGCTCCGGCGGCGTCGTCATGTCGAACTTCAGGTTGCCGAGCACCGCCACGTTACGCGCGCCGAGCGACGTCAGCCGCTCCGCGTCGGCCGGGCTCTGCGCGAGCACGCGCGAGAAACCGCCGAACACGTCGCGCGTCGCCGCGCCGAACTTCGCCGCGCGCCGATGCGAGCGCGCGGACATCCGCGCGTTGGTCAGCACGAGCGGCACGTCCGCGCGGCGGCACTCGTCGATCAGCGTCGGCCACACCTCGGTTTCCATCACGAGGCCGAGCGTCGGCCGCCATGCGCGCAGGAAGCGCCGCACCGCGCCCGGCATGTCGTACGGCAGGTAGCAGCGCCGCACGCGGTCGCCGAAGATCTGTTCGCCGGTCGCGCGGCCGCTCGGCGTCATGTGCGTGAGCAGGATGCGCGCGTCGGGACGCGCGCGCATCAGCGCGTCGATCAGCGGCTGCGCGGCGCGCGTCTCGCCGACCGACACCGCATGCACCCAGATCAGCGGCGCGCGATCGTCCGGTGAACGGCCGGCGACGTAGCCGAAGCGCTCGCCGATGTGCTCGCGATAGCGGCGCTCCTTGCGCGAGCGCACGTAGAGCCGGATGACCGCGATCGGCGCAACGAGCCACCACAGCGCGCGATAGATCGCCCTCAGCATGAGCGGACTCCGTCACCGCGGAGGATGCGGTGCGCGCTCAAACCAGCGCCCTGCCCTGCAGGCGCTCGAGAATCCCGAGCGGCGCGCATTCGCGACGCACCATCGCGTCGACCGGCAGGAAGAAGGTCTGCTCGAGCATGAACTGGCCGGACATCACAGCGTGCGAAGTCTGATCGGAGAAACATATCCACACGCTGCCCGGCGGAAACGGCATCGTCTGCTGCGGGCAGGTCTTCTGGTACTCGAGATCGGCCTTCATGCTGTCGTGCAGGTTCAGCATCAGGTGGTCGTACGCGCTGCGCGGCGACTTCGTCACGTGCAGCAGGTTCAGCAGCCACGCCGAACCCGGGAACTGCGGCCGGATCTTCGGCAGGAAGCGCTTCGCGACGTCCTCGAACGGCTCGCCGACGCGCCATACGCGCGGCTGGCCGGCCGGGTTCACGTTCGTGAACACGCGCAAGATCCGCTCGCCGTAGTTCGGCCGCGACGGGAATGCGTCGACGTGCAGCCGGCTGTCGTCCTTGCGCCACGACGTCTGGCGCGTCTCGACCTGCATCAGCCGCAGGCTCGTCGGCGCGACGCGCAGCTTGCCGCGATATTCGGGAAAGAGGCCGTCGACGAGCGTGCCGGCCTGCTGCTGGAAGCGCGCGACCAGCGCGCGCACGGCCGACTGCGTGACGCTGTCGCCGAGCACGCCGGCGAGCGCACCGCCGTTCGGCGCGAGGCTGATGTTCTTGCGTTTCGGATCGGCGAGCGCCGGATCGAGCAGCGCTTCCTCGCCGCCTTCGATCGCGAAGCGCAGGTGCGGGAAATACAGCACCTTGCCTTCCTCGACCGCGGCGAGCAGTTGCTCGCGCGGCGCCGACAGGTTGTGTCCGCTCCAGTCGGCGGACGGGACTTCGATGATCTGGGATTCGCTCATGATCGGTTCGCGTGCGTGACGGGCAGGGCAGGCATGACGGGCATCACAGCAGGCCGAAGCCCGCGAGCACCGCCTTCACCTGCGAGATCGACGGCGGCTGCCCCGCCGTGCCGAGGTTGACGACGTTCGGCGACCAGTAGCCACCGGTGCGCCAGGCCGTCGCGAAATTGTACAGTTCGACCGTCGGACGCTTCAGCGCGGCCGCGATGTGAACCAGACCTGTATCAACCCCGACCGTCGCGGCTGCGCCGTCGATCAGGCCGACGACGGCCGGCAGCGACAGTTTCGGCGGCACGATCGCCGCCGCGCCGAACTCCTTCGCGAGCCGCTCGCTGGTCGCGCGCTCCGCGTCGTTGCCCCACGGCAGCACGAGCGACGCGCCGCGCCGCACGAGCGCCTGGCCGAGCTCGATCCAGGCGGCGTCCGGCCACTGCTTGTCGGCGCGCGACGTCGCATGGACGAACACCACGTACGGCACCGGCAGGTTCAGGCCGAGCGCCGCGACCGCGAGCGCCGCCGCACGCGTATCGAGGCCGAAGTCGACCGGATCGGCCGGCGTCGGCGCCGGGTCGCCCAGCGCGGCCGCGACCAGCTGGCGCGAACGCTCGACCACGTGCGTGCGCGGTGCGATCGGCACGCGCTTGCGATAGAAGAAACGCACCGGCCATTCGTAGCCCGCGCCGTCGGTGCGGTTGCCGAGGCCCGCGAGCGGGCCGCGCGCCCAGCTCGCGACCCAGGCCGTCTTGATTAGCCCCTGGCAGTCGATCACGAGGTCGTACTGCTCGGCCGCGAGGCGTTTGCGAAACGCGCGGATCTCGCGCCACGTCGCACCCGAGAGCGGCTTCTTGCGCCAGCGGCGCAGCGAGAACGGCAGCACGTCGCGCACGCCGTCGACGAGCCGCACGAGGTCGACGAAGCTCTCCTCGACGAGCCAGTCGATCTGCGCGTCGGGGTGGCGACGCCGGATATCGGCGATGACCGGCATGTTGTGCACGACGTCGCCCAGCGACGACACGCGTACGATCAGAATCTTTTGCACGCTGAAAAAACGCCGGCGGACGGCCGGCGACAGGCATAAAGACGCGATTTTATCGCGCCCGGGGGACCACACAGGCAAAAAGCGGCCGCACGCCGTCGGCGTGCGCCGCTTTTCGGGGATGGCGCGACGATCCTTCGACCCTCGTCGCGCCGGCGGCCCAGGCTCAGAACGGCAGCTCGACGTCCGGCTTCGCGGCCGTCAGCACGCGGCGGAAATCCGCCTGGATGCGCTCGAGTCCTT
>NZ_LOWY01000029.1:0-947 GCF_001524185.1 Burkholderia sp. FL-7-2-10-S1-D7
CCTTCGTCGCGCAGCAGCTTCAGGTTCGCGACCGCCACCGCCGCCGCGACCGGATGGCCCGAGTACGTGAGGCCGTGATTGAATTCGCCGTTGTCGATGATCGGGCGCGCGATGCGCTCATGGATGCCCACCGCGCCCATCGGCACGTAACCCGACGTCAGGCCCTTGGCCATCGTGATCAGGTCCGGCTCGAAGCCGAAGTGCTGATGCGCGAACCATTCGCCGGTGCGGCCGAAGCCGCCGATCACTTCGTCGGCGACGAGCAGGATGTCGTACTTGCGGCAGATCCGCTGGATTTCCGGCCAGTACGTCGACGGCGGGAAGATCACGCCGCCCGCGCCCTGGAACGGCTCGCCGATGAACGCGGCGACGTTCTCCGCGCCGAGTTCGAGGATCTTCGCCTCGAGCTGCTGCGCGCGTGCGAGGCCGAATGCCTCGGGCGTCTCGCCGGCCTGCGCTTCGCCGAAGAAATACGGCTGATCGATGTGCACGATGTGCTCGACCTTCGACGGCATCTGCTCGTGCATGTAGCCCATCCCGCCGAGCGTGCCGCCCGCGATCGTCGAGCCGTGGTAGCCGTTCTTGCGCGAGATCACGTACTTCTTCTGCGGCTTGCCCTGCACGCGCCAGTACTGGTGCACGAGGCGCAGCACGGTGTCGTTGCCTTCCGAGCCGCTGTTGCAATAGAAGAAGTGGTTGAAGCCCGCGGGTGTGACTTCGGCGAGCATCGCCGACAGTTCGATCACCGGCGGGTGCGTCGTCTTGAAGAACGTGTTGTAGAACGGCAGTTCCTGGATCTGGCGATACGCGGCGTCGGCGAGTTCCTTGCGGCCGTAGCCGACGTTGACGCACCAGAGGCCGGCCATCCCGTCGATGACCTTGTTGCCGTCCGAGTCCCACAGATAGACGCCGTCGGCCTTCACGATCACGCGGCTGCCCGCGCGGTT